>JBEKSO010000236.1:0-6801 GCA_049516935.1 Thermoguttaceae bacterium | reverse complement strand
CAGCAAGGCTTGCCGATAATGTTCGATTGCCTGTTGATATTGGCCCAGTCCTTTAAAGGCGTTCCCTAAATAAAATTGAGCATCGGGCAGGTCGGGATTTATTTCGAGGGCTTTCTGGTAATCCTGGATTGCTTCATTCGGCCGATTGACTTGGACCAGAGCCAGACCCAGGTTGATGAGGGCCTCTATAAAGTCGGGTTTTTGCTCCAAGGCTTGCCGGTAACATTCGATGGCCTCTTGATTTTGGCCTGTGATTCTATAAGCGTTGCCCATGTTATAGAGCGTCTCGTGATAACCGGGTCTCAGCAACAGGGCTTGCCGATAATGATCGAATGCGTCCTGAGGCTTGCCTGCTTCGACCAGTGCGACACCCAGATTATTGTGGGCCAACCAACAATTCGGATTTTTTACCAGCGTGGCTTTGTACAAGGCAATCTCGCCGCTATAAAGCATATTTTGCCGCCAAGTCAGGCATGTGAGGGCTGCCGCCGCGGCAATGGCGACGGCAGTCGCTGCCCAGCTCGGTTTGCCCCGTGCCAGACGATGCCACGCGCTCCAGCCCGCCGACACAAGGGCGATCAGCCCGATAATGGCGATATGCTGATAATGGTCAGCCACCAGCGAATATTTCATGAAGCCCACGTCTGTAAAACCCATCACCGGTCCCAAGGCCACGCAGAAGAACCCCCAGGCGAACAAAAACGGCCGGCTCCAACTTGCTCTATGCCGCCAAAGAATCGCCGTAACGGCCAATACCGCAAAAAGCGGGAGCCACCACAGCGGATTACCCGCCTCAACGTGCCACTGCGGATAGATAAATACCAGGTCGACGGGCAAAAGCGCCTTGTAAAGGTAGAACCACACTACTCCGCCGGCCCCCAGCAGACGTTCTACAAAGTCGGCATTTCGGAATTCCATATCCTTTCCATGTGTTTGGAACCAAATGTTCACTCCAGTCAGCGCCACGGCCAGCAGGAAGAACGGCGCGATCCGCAGCAGGTCTCGCCTCGTCAAAGATCGCAGCCACCAGATGATCCCCAAAAGCAGCACCGGCAGGACTACAACCGATCCCTTGCTGAGCATCGCCAATACGAACGCCGCCAGGCTCAGCCGGTACCAGAAATGAAAGGATGAAGGATGAAGGATGAAGGATGAAAAAGTTTTTTCTCGTTCCCACGCTCCTCCGTGGGAATGTGCGGGCGCCATGCCCGCGCTTGCCGCGGGCATGCAGGTCTTCAGATACCACAGAATCGACGACAGAAAAAACAACATTGCCATGGTGTTCTTCCGCTGGGCGATCCAGGCCACCGACTCCACGTTCACCGGGTGCACGGCGAAGATAACGGCTGCCAAGAAAGCGCCGGGAATAGACAACTTCCGCAAGATGGTCCAAATCAGCAGGGCCTCGGCGACGTGCAAAATCAGGTTCGCGACGTGATAGCCGGCCGAGTTCATTCCCCACAAGCGCCACTCGATCCAGAGCGCGGAATTTGTTACGGGCCAGTAGTCCTCGGCTTTGGCGGTGCACCAAAATTGGTACAGGCCATCCGGGGAATCCATAAGAACGTTTTTTGTCAGAAGAGCGTCGTCGTCCAGAATAAACCCGCCGTTTACAGATGGATAGTAAGCCAAGAATACGGCAAGGACGATTATTGCTCCGCCTCCCAGAAGGCGAAGAGGCAATGCCCCTGGTAGAGATACACCAGATCGAGCCGGGGAAGCTTGTTTAACGGCTGATCTCTTGCGCTTGGACATGAGTGCTCTACCGGACGCCAAGTCTTTGAAACTAAACAACTCCAAACAACACCCGATCCAGGTATTATACGGTATTTTAGCAGGCACTGCTTGCAAGTAAGCAGTGGCACATCCTATGAATAATCCGGGCTATTGAATGTCAGGTAAGTAATGTCGTTATAATAGTTTAGCCGCGAGCCAACGGCGAGCGCGTTTATGTGTTTCATATGACATTTATTTCCTTACGCTCAATAAACTGAACAGCCACGCCAGGCGCAAATTGAAAATCTACGGCGCTATTGAGCTGGAGTGTCGAGAAAAACAACCCGGGATCACAGGTTGGCCAAGGTGCTAACGGATGTTGCGATCCAGCGGCGGCCTGGCCTGCAAGTTTTGCGGTATCGCCAGGGCATCCTGGTAGTAGAGCGTGGCTTCCTCCGATACCAACCGAGAACCTAGCGCCTTGCAGTGCATTTCGGCGCGGAAGATGTGGTTGCCGGGGGTATCGGCGCGTGCCCGGATTTTTAGCACTGTTTCCGCCCCGGGGGCCAGTGCGGGAATGGGCGTGAAGACTACCTGGCCCGGTCCGATGCGGTTTGCGCCGCCATCGGCGCTGATCGGTTCGATACCCCTGGAAAAGTAGGCGATTACCTCCACGCCTTCGGCATCTTTTGTCCCCCGATTACGCACACGGATTTCGTAGACGGTATCTTCGCCAACCGGCACTGGGCCGCCGGGATCCTTCACCTCGAGCGCTAAATTTGCGGCCGATTCGACCTGGGTAAGGGCAAAAGCCGAGGCCATCAAATCGTCTTCGGCGCTCGCTGCGACTTCCACACGGCTCATGCCCGCTGTATTGGGAACGCACTTGATTGCGAAGGTCTGGATGGATTCGGGATTGACGCTTTCAGCGGTCCAATGCAGTTTATTGCCGTTGCTTTCGCTGCGTGCGCCTTCTATGCCGCCTACATATTTCAATCCGGCCGGCAGCGTAGCGGTGAAATTTATATTTTTGGCCGGGGCGTTGCCGGGGTTCCCCAGGCGCACCACATAAGTAGCAGTCGTGCCCACAAACTGCAACTTCGGCCCTTCCACGCCGATTTCCAATCCTGCCCGGCGTACCAGAACCTTCTCGGTCAATTCCGCATGAATGCCCGCATCGCCCTTGGCCTCGACTTGGATTTCGAGCTTTCCCGATTGGCGCGCCGTGAGTTCCACCTCGATCAATTTGTCCTCTCCGGCGGGCAAAAGGCCCAGCTCATAAGTCGCCTGCACGTTGTCGCCCGCTCCAACCGGAACGAATTTGACGGTCACGCCCTCGGCATTGCCAGTGCCGCTGTTTGTCATTTTCAAGCGATAGGTTTCTCTTTTGCCGTAAAACACTTCGCGCGGCCCGTCCAGTTGCATTTCGAGTTTTGGTTCCTGCACTTCGATCATTGTTTGAGAAGTCGCGGGCTTGGACTCCCAGCGGACCGCCAAATCGAAGGGACGGCTTTGGCGCGGGACTATTCGTAATGACATTTTTTCCTGCGATCTGGCCTCTAATCGTCCCACTTTCCACTGTAAAGGTGCGGATATTTGAGACGACGGCCCATTCTGAGTCGAACCAGCGCTGGCTTCCGTGCCGACCACTTCGGCCCATTCGGGTAGATTCACAAATACGACCAGATCCTCGGCTGCCACGTCGCCCGAGTTGATAATTTTAACTTCGTAAGCCGACTCTTTGCCCACCGTAATTTTCCGCGGCCCGTGAGTCTCCACGCTGAGGACCGCACCCTTGCGGGCGAAAAGAACGCCGTTTTCACTTGCCGCCGGAGTTTCGCCGGCGGTAAAAATCTTGCCCGCGTCTTTTGCGGCAATAGGTTTTGAAGCGGACGGCTCTTCCGCAACAACAGCACCATCCATACGCGTCGTCGGCGAAGTCCGCTCCGCGACCATGGGATGATCGGAAGACGCCATTGCTGCCGGACGTTTGGCCAAAGTGGGCTTGCCGGTAGCGTTAGCCCCGGCGGTTTTGCCCTTTATCGCCTGGGTCGATTCGGTAAATGACGATGCTGATTCGACCTCCGCGGCTTGTGAATCCCTTTGGGCGGATGCTCCTTCTTTGGCGGAAGACGAACCCAGCGGGGATGAATTGCCGGAAGTTATCGAAGTGCCCTGAGATGTTGATACCGAAACTTTATTCGCCGAATTGTCAAGCGATACTCCCTTTGCAGGATTATCAAATGCCGATTTGCGAAATTGCGAAAATTGTTCGTGCAACGGCCGGCTAATCAGACTACCCTGGTCGGAAAGTTCCGCGGAGCCCTCTGAATTCTTGTTCGGAGCAACTACCAGCGATTGTTTCGAGGGCCCGCTCGGCAGGGACTGAGTGTTCTCCGGAGCGTCGACATTGTCCTTAACCGTCGGGTTTTCAAAATACCGGTGCCCCGGACGATTATCCACCGTCTGCTTAGAGGGCGAAGAGGCGTTATCATCGGTGCGATACACTCGAATCGGCCGTGAGGATGAATCGCCGGCCGTCTGTTGCTGATTGGTATTCAATGGCTTTATGGTAGTACCGGCTTGGGGATCGGGATTATCGTTGGAAACCTGGTTAGAGAAGTATTTTCCAGGTATTGGCCGGGGCGCCGGCTTGCTATTTTGCGCATTCTCTTTATTATCTCTATTTTCCGCCTTGTCTTTATTCTTCGGCAATAGGCCGCCAAAGATCATCTGACCAAAATCATCCAATCGCTCTCCGATGCTTTTACTACCAGAACCGGATGATGTACCCTGGGCATTGGCAGCAGAGGCTATGCTCAATACTTCTAGAAGAACAACGACTGTGAACGCTTTTCGTACTAACATGTTTCCACCCTGCGCGCATTAAGGGCAGCGGATTAAAAGTACTCCACCTTGGGTATCGTCACTGTGAGTTCTTGGGTTTAGTCAACTTTTCCGGTTTGCGCGGAAAGAAGGGATAGTAAAAAAAACCCAATGAGGAACGCATGGCAAGATGCGCAACAGGCGAATAATAGAGAAGAATCTGGATGATGAAAGCCTGTTGCGGCTCACTTAGTCTTCCATGTTTTGAAGAATGTTATATAACTTTGTTGCAAATCTGGAAAACGGCGTTTGAGGCGATTGCTCAGTAAATCGGGCGGCTCTTGCTTTTGGAGGTCAGAGAGATAATTTACCAATTCTTCGCGGGCTTCCGGCGGGCCATGAAGCATATAGCAGACCCAGGCCCAGGAGTCCCGATATTCAGCCTTGCCCATTTTTGAAATATCAGCGCAGTTTTCCAAACTCTCAATGCCGGGGACTATGCCCAGCCAAACGTTCCAACGAATGCCGCCCAGATGCGGGTTGCCCAAGGCACGTTGTTCAGTGGGCAGTTCAAAATAGCCGGCCAGGCCTTCGTCCAGCCACAGGGGAATATTTTTCAACGTGGCATGCAACAAGGCATGGGTGCATTCGTGGCGGAGGTCGACGTCGAATTGCGGACTGCGATAGGCAAAAACCCTGCCCGGACCACCGTCCTTGATGTATACCGCGCGGTGAAACGGCACGTTGGGAAAGTGCTCCTTCAAATAGCGATCGTATGTTTCCCGGTCGTGGAAAAGATAAACCTGTATTATTTCCTTTGCCGGAGAGATGCCCAGTGCGTGCTCCAGGTCGATTTGCAGTTGAGACAGTTCATTCAATATAGGCTTGATGTCTTGCAGTGGAAAATCCGCTCGGCAGACAAAGGGTCCCGCCGTTTGCGCGTCTGGCCAGTCGGCGGCGGTTCCGCCAAGGACCGCAATCATGACATACATCAAGCGAAGCCGGCAAAAACCGGCCTGCATTGAATACAGAAGTTTGTTCAGCATGTAAAGCCGCGACCATTGGTCGCGCCCGGAAGGTAAATCCGGTTTTGTTGCGGTACCTGCAATTGCACCCGATTTTGCTTGCGATAAAACCATGAAATTGCAATTTTGACCAGAGTATCAATAAAAAGTGTGCTTATAAGCGTCAAGGGCAATAAATACGTTTGTGAGTCGATAGCGTCGGATATCGGGGTCTCGGCAATCGAATTATTGTCCACTTCCGCCATGATTGGGATTTAATAAAACTATTCCTATCCCCTTTTCTATTAGCCAGTTATGGATAATGATATAGGTTTGAAACAAATGATTGGTGTTGACGTTTCGGGTGGAATTTGGTACTTTTCTACCCTGCCCGGGGGGCCATGGTAGCAGTTTTTTGAATCAATGGAGCAAAACAAGATTATGCCGTATTCTGCGATAGGCCCCATTGCCATTCATTTGCCGGAAAAAGTCGAGAATATTGATCAACTCTCGTCGATGTTCGCCAAATGGGATATCGAGACGATCTTTGCCAAGACGGGCGTGCGGAACCGCCACATTGCCGAGCCGGACCAATGCGCGTCGGACCTGGGTGTAGCGGCGGCGGAAAGGCTTTTCTCCCGCTATAACATCGACCGCGAATCGATCGACTTCCTCCTGTTTTGCACGCAAACGCCCGATTACATCCTCCCCACCACCGCCTGCATCATGCAGCATCGCTTGGGCCTGCCTACTTCCATCGGTGCGTTGGATTTCAACCTGGGATGCTCTGGCTTTGTCTATGGATTGTCGATGGCCGACGGTCTGATCCGCGGAGGCATGGCGCGGCGCGTGCTATTGATCACGGCGGAAACCTACTCGAAATATATCGACCTCAGCGACCGATCGCTGCGAACCATTTTCGGCGACGGTGCGGCCGCCACCTTGGTCGAGGCCTCGGCCGAGCCTTCCCTGGGCCAATTTATTTTCGGCACCGACGGGCGCGGGGCAAATACATTGATGGTCACCGAAGGCGGGGCACGGCCAAAAGACGCCGCAATCCAACCCAGCAAACGCAAACGCTGGCCCAGCAGCCTGTTCATGGATGGGCCGGAGTTGGTCAAGTTCTCCCTCGACGTCGTGCCCCCCATGATCGACCGGCTCTTGGCCCAATCGAAATGGTCTCGCGACAAGGTCGACATCTATCTGATGCACCAGGCGACCGCATTGATGCTCGATCAACTCCGCAAGCGGCTGG
>JBEKSO010000235.1:0-6880 GCA_049516935.1 Thermoguttaceae bacterium | reverse complement strand
GAGCCGATGATCGGGCAAGGGTTCGGCGTTCATTTCGACGCCCTGCAAGGGCGGTTGCGAGAGCGACCACGTTTTCAGAGCGCCGCCCATCTCGAGCATGAAATCGAAATGCACCCCGCCGGAGGTTTCGTGCTGTAGGATGACATAACGCGGCATAATTTATCCATTATTCGTTGCCCGCTCCCCGACCATGCAACACATGGTGCCCGGTCGCGGCTAAACTTTGTCGCTTAATGTTTTGTCATTTATCAATTTCGCGGCGGCCTGGTGGATGGCGTTTTGAACTTCATCTATCGACGCGCCGGCATCGATCACCACGATCCCGGGGCGCCGGCCGGCTTCGGTCAGAAAACCCTCGCGAACCCGAGCGTGGAAGGCGGTGCCTTGTTGTTCCATGCGGTCGAGTTGCCGGTCGATGCGTGCGGCGGCTGTTTTTGCGGGCAGGTCCAGGACAATGGTCAAATCGGGCATCAATCCGCCGGTCGACACCCGGCCGACCTGCCAAAGCGTTTCCACGTCCAGTCCGCCGCCGTAGCCTTGATAAACCACGTTGGCCAGCAGGTAACGGTCGCTTACCACGATCTTGACTTGCTCGAGCGCGGGTCGAATTATTTCCTCGACCATTTGCGCCCGGGCGGCCATGTAAAGGAGCATTTCGCTGCGGCGGTGGATGGCCAGATCGTGCCGGTTGAGCAGTATTTCCCGCACCGCATCGCCCAGTTGCGTGCTGCCCGGATCACGGCAGGCGACCACCTCGCGGCCCTGCCCGCGCAGCCATTGGCAAAACAATTCGCTTTGCGTCGATTTGCCGACTCCGTCGCCGCCGTCGATGGAAAAAAACAGTCCTGGCATATTGAACCTTGTGTTGTAAAGTATTTTTTAAACCAATCTTTGATTTTAAACGATGCATTACCTAATTTGCTACCCCGCCGCTAAGTTGGCATATTTATGAGTAAACAAAGGATATCGGGAATCTCGGATGGTTAGGGCGGCGGGCGAGCGGATTTGGGAGGAAGCGACTGGTTCGGAAGACCTGAAATGCGGGCGCGGTAGGCATTCAACCATTCTTCAATCTCCTTGGCCTGCGTCGTCTGCCCCTGAGACCGGGCAAGTTCCAATGCCTTCTGGGCTGCGCCGATGGCATCGGAAGAACGATGCATACTAGCATAAGCCGACGCCAAATCGGAATAGGCGTCGGTAAAGTCGGGCTTCAACCGCACGGCCTGCTGAAAATGTTCAACCGCCTCCGGAGTACGATCTATTTTGACCAATGTCTTACCCATATTGTAGTGGGCCGTTGGGTAATCGGGATCGAGCTGCAGGGCTTGCTCGCAATGTTCGATTGCCTCGGGCAGTCGGCCAATATCCAAAAATATTTTGCCTAGATTATTGTGGACCTCGGGATCGTTAGGTTTCAACCGCAAGGCTTGTTCGTAATATTGAATTGCCTCTTGAGCATGCCCTGTTTTGTCCAGTATGATGCCCAGGTTATAGTAGGCATCGGGGTAAGCGGGATTCAGTTTAATGGACTGCCGGTAATGTTCGATTGCCTCCTGATACCGACCGGCTTGGACTAATGTTACACCCAAGTTGTTGTGGGATTTGCAATAGTCGGGATTGAGTTGCAGGGCTTGCTTGTAATGCTCGATTGCCTCCGACAATCGGCCTGCATCGGCCAATGCGTTGGCAAGGTTATAGTGGCCCAGCCAAAAGTCCGGATTTTTTTCCAGCGTTATCTGGTACAGCGTGATTTTGTCATGGTAGAGCCCGCTTTGCGCCCACGTCTGAAATGCGAGTGCTCCCGCCGCCACAACGGGGAGGATCATAACCGCCCAGTGTATCGCTCCTTGCGCCTTCCTATACCAAGTACTCCAAAGTGCCGCCGCCAGTGCAATTACAGCTATAAGTGCAATGTGTTGATAATGGTCGGCCACCAGCGAATACTGCATGAAGCCCACGTCCACAAACCCCATCACCGGTATCAGCGCTATGCAGAAAAATCCCCAGGCAAACAAGAACGGCCGACTCCAGCCCTTCCGATACAGCCACAGCACCGACGTAACGATCAACGCGGCCAACAGCGGCATCCACCAAAGCGGATTATGTATCTCGATGCGCCATTGCGCATAGACAAAGGTCAAGTCAACCGGGTAAAGCGCCTTGTCAAGGTAGAACCACACTGCGCCGCCGGCGCCCAGCATACGCTCGATAAAACCGGCGCTCCGAAGCGCTATTTCCGTACCGTGCGTTTGGAACCACACGTTCACGCCTGTCAGCGTCACGGCAGCCGCGAAAAACGGCGCGGTCCGCACCAGATCCCGCCTCGTTACAGGACGCAACCACCAAGTGATCTCTAAAAGCAGCACCGGCAAGATCGCCGCCGATCCCTTGCCAAGCATTGCCAAGACGAACGCCGTCAGGCTCAGCAAGTACCAAAGGGGTAAGTGGATAGTGGATAGTGGATAGTGGAAAGTGGACGGTGGGCAGTGGGCTTGTAAAGCCGCGACCAGCGGTCGCGATTGTTCTCGTTCCCACGGTCCTCCGTGGGAACGTACGGGCGCAAGGCCCGCAATCGCCGTGGACATGCAGAATTTCAGATACCACAGAATCGACAACAAAAAGAACACAATCGCAATTAGATTTTTCCGCTGCGCGATCCAAGCCGCCGACTCCACGTTCACCGGATGCACGGCGAAAATCATGGCTGCCCAAAAAGCCCCGGGAATGGACAATTTCCGCAAGATAAGCCAGATTAGCAATGATGATGCGATGTGCAAGATTAAATTGGTGATGTGGTAGCCGGCGGGGTGCATTCCCCATATCCGCCACTCGATCCAAAACGTGGTGTTGGTAGCCGGCCAGTAATCGGGTGCTTCGGATGTGCACCAAAACCGATAAAGGCCGTCGGAGGCTTTGACGACGGGGCTGGTTGTCAAAAAGCAGTCGTCATCAAGGATGAATCCACCGCTTGTAGAGGGCAGATAAATAATTAAAACGGCCCCGGCGATTATCGCTATCCCCGCTGACACCCGGAGGCATAAAGCGAATGGGATAGAAGTTCCCAACCGGGCTTGAGGCGAGTATTTCTCGGAAGCGTTATTCTGTTTAGACATCCGTACAGCATCTGACTTATGAATAATCCTGGTACATTGACGCCATCTTTTCGACCCGCTGGGCGATCAGGCCGCGGAGTTCGGGCGGTTTTAACACTTCGGCCTGGTCGCCATAGCCCAGAATCCACCAGGATATCTCGTTCAGCCCGGAAACGGTGACCTGGAAATCGAGCGTTCCGTCTTTATTAAAGGTCGATTGTTGCGTTTTATGCCAGGTGACTTCGGCCACGTTTTGCGCCACCATTTTGCTGAAACGGACCGTCACGTCCCAATCCGGACCGGGTTCGGGAATCAAATGCCAGGCGTTGCGCAGGAATCGTTCGATGGAAAATCCACGCGGAATTTTGTAGCGGTCGTCGAGGAGTTCGATTTCGGCGATCCGGCCGAGGTTGAAGGTCCGCGTGGAGCGGTGCAGCGACGAGCGGCCGGCCACATACCAGCTCCGGCGGCTGAAAAACAATTGGTAGGGGTTGAGCTTGGTGCGGATTTCCTCGCCTTCGTTCAGGCTGCGGTATCGCAGGCGCACGCTGCGCCGCTTGGTGACGGCCTCGATCAGTTGATCGTATACGGGGCGCATGCCCTCCAAGGGATTCTTGGGCAGGGGCTGAATCCTGAGGGCGTTGATTACTTCCCGGAGTTGATCGCGGAGCCGGCCGGGCAGGGCGCTTTCCAGTTTTACGGCCGCGGCCCGGGCGGGATTCAGAAACGGCAGGCCCGCACGGTCGCCCATCTCGTGACACAGCACTATCAGGGCCAAGGCCTCTTCAGGCGTGAAATTCGTGGGCGGCAGGTAATTGTTGCCCGCTATGTGGTACTGCTGCTGATCCTCCTCGTACCGCAGCGGCACGCCCGAGGATCGCAACAGGTCCAGGTCGCGAAAGATCGTTCGCCGGCTGACTCCGCATTCCTGTGCCAATCCCTCAACGTGATATCCTTTTCCAGCCTGAAGCAGGCTGATTAGATTCAGCAGTCGGTGGATTCGTGCTAGATTCATAAGCCGAGGGACTTGTCGAGTCCGGCCATTTAATACGTTGACTATTGGAATCGTTATTTTGGGCGGAATTGTCAGCGGGCCCGGCCGACGCTTCTTGGAAGCCGGCCTGTTGCACCTCCGCCTTGGGCGTAATCTTGGACGCTTTTTTCCAGCCGGAGGCGGCAACCGCGGTTTCCGGCATTGCCTGTATCGTAGTCGATTTTTTCAGCGGCGCCTTGCCCGCCGCCCCAGCCTCGGGCTGAGGCTTTGGTTCTTCCGGCATGGCCGGGGTCGGCTGCAAACCGGGATCGATCGGTTGCGGCTCGGGCGTGGGCACCAGTTCCGGGTGCGACGAATCGCCCGGCTTGGCGTTGGCGTCTTGCTCGTTGTCGCCGGATATTCCCGTCGAGCCGCCGGCCTGTTGTTCGTACGGCCCCCGGCTCATGACCCTCGGCTGCGTAAATCCGTAGTCCATGTAAGTCGAGGCGTCGCGGGCCCGGGCCCGGCGCCGGGCGTCAAAGTACGCCTTGCCCGGCCATGGGCCTTCGGCCAGGCAAACGCCATTGTACTCCAAAAGCGAGCCCTTGCGGTAGTGAACGTGTGCGATTGCATTAATGTAGGAATACATCGAGTCATAGTATACCCTGTTTGCCTGGCCCAAGAGCTGCTCTGCACGCGAAAGTACGTCGTATTCTATGGTGCCTGTATCAAAGGCCGCCCATACGGCCTCTACTCGCCGCCGGGCGGCTAAGAGACGATTAAAATTGGTATGGCTGAGGACATAATCAGATTCCATTTCACGCAAGGCATCTGATAAGAGATGGGACGCTTCCAATTCCTTCTCTTGTAATATCGCCCGATCCTTGGCCAGTTGCAATTGCGCGTTGCGCACGCCCGACATCTCGCGGCGGAAACCGATGGGCATGGCGAATTGGAAACCCAATTCCCAGGATTGCATATCGCCGTGGGTCAAGGATTGGAAGGCGTTTGCATCGCCGCTAAATATGTCGCCCGACCCGCCGGACGATTCAATCAATTTATTTCCAAATCCGGTCCAGGTATATTTGCCAACTGCGTCGAGTTGGGGAAGGAGGAAATTTTTCGAGGCGGTCAATTCCAACTCTCGCATTTTAATAACCCATTTTTGCTGGCGAAGCGTAACGTCTCGCGCCAAACATTCGGCATTTGATTCGCACCAATCAAACGCGACCTTGGCAGTTGTAGGGTCATCGATCGGGCGTATTAACCGGCCGTCGGTAGCCGCGATTCCCATCATATACCGCAACTTGGCTTCGGTATCATACAATTCCCTTAGCGATTCTTCCATTTGGCCGCGGAAAAAGAAATAATCATCGCGTGCTTGAGCTTCGCTTGCGGCATCGCCGCCTTTGGCGCCTTTTATAAATAAAGTGTGAATCCTGCGCCAATTCTTTAATCCGCTCTCTTTAACCTCGATATCAGAATCGAGAATGCAATATCTTTTTTGCAAAGTCCAATAGGTTTTTTCCAAGTCGAATAAGAAATTGCGCACGTGAGCCTCAAAATCGGCCAAGCTGATATCAGTCCTAATGCGCGCCAGCATGACGCCGTTGTACAAGCCCGGTTGGGCGCCCGGACCGGCAATACGATTAAAGCCTACCCCGGCCCCGCGTAACAAAGGCTGCCGCATTTCGGCCTGAAAATTGGTGGTCCAATTGGCGGGTATGCTTGTAACGGGGGGGGTAAGGAATGGATTAAAGATGTCTTGTTTATTATAAGCAGTTATGTTGCGAAATGAAAAGGTTCCGCCCGTGGCATTCGTCTTCTGCAATTGAGCCTGGAAGCTATTCGTGTCTTGGTCTTGCAACTCGACAATTGGAATAAGCGAAGCGACACCGGTATTAGGATCGGCAAATGGAAAAACGGTTTGTATTGGAGTTTCTGTCTTGTCCCAGACCGAAGCGATGCTGAACTGCGTGTCAAAGGCCGAAAGGGCCGCTTCCACGCCGCTGCGGGGATTGCTCTCGGCCAGGGCCGGATCGTATATCGAGTTTATTGTTTCCGAGGGAGTAATTTGAAAAGAACTAGGGCTCGCCGCTAATGGACCATCAATAAAACCGCCTATGTCCCGAATCATCTTACTGTTGGTAAGTGCGATTCGGACCGCATCTTCGAGTTTCAGGTCCCAAACCGCCTTGGGCTGGTTGTTTTCCAGCGAAAACGGCCGGATCGCCCCTTGTACGTCGCCAAGAGTGCAGGAATCCACGTCAGGATATTCGATTTCGGTGGCTACCCCCTTATAGTGGGAAAGCTCCGGATCTTCGTGGAAATAGAAAGGCTGCTGTGGCTGACAGCCTGCCAAGATGATAAAGCAAGCCGCAATTGCAGCGATAAGTAGGGGGGACTGCCGACTCATGGTTCGCATTCCTATTCGGTTTGCTTATCTCGTTGGTTTGGCTCTTCTCGTTGGTTTGGCAGTTGAACTGCCCAACCAAAAGGCCCCAAACCAACAGGAGACATAAATATAAACGTTCCATTTTTCCCCCCTGGCCGTCTCCGTTGGAGGTGGCGCAAGTCTGCGCGTGACCCCAGACGGAGAAATCGGCAAACTTGATATCGGCAGCCCAATCAATAAACTTTGACACTTCTTTGCGACCGGCAATCATAACGCGAATTTTTTACGCTTTATATATTACGCATCATGCCTATATTAGCCAGAATGAAGGCTGCGCATGGTTTGCCAGTAGAATCAGAGGTTAAACAGCAGCGTGCAAAGCCGCGACCAGCGGTCGTGCAAAAATATATGTAAAGCCGC
>JBEKSO010000234.1:0-8046 GCA_049516935.1 Thermoguttaceae bacterium | reverse complement strand
CCTTATCGTTGACCTCGCTCAGCGGGCGCGAAACGGAGAGGCGCATGTAGATGCGGGCGGCAACTTTGATATCGCCCCGGTCGTAGGCATCTTGGGCCAGTTTCATGCGTGAGTCGGCGTCCTGGGTTTTTTTCAAGAGGGCCGTTTCGCGGGCCTGGGCGGCGGCTTGGGCCATTAAGGCCCGATAGGCCGCGGCAGTTGAGGCGGCGTAGTAGCCCTTTGACATCGCAGGATAAGCGGCGGAGACGCCCCGACCCGGGGCGCAAGAACCGACGCCTCAGGCGCCTTCCAAGGGCGTGGCGGCGGAAAAGATTATGCCCAGGGCGGCAAACCAAGAGAAAATCCTGCCGAAGCGCATGGTTTTTTCCCTTTATACATTAGAAGGATGGTGTTCGCATTGGTAGGGAAGTATCTTCGCTCAGATTAACATTTAATTACAAGGATTACAAGGGATGGGAGCGTGGGGGCATTACAGACAAACCCCCGGTGTATTCACTCGGACAAACCCCCGGTGTATTCACCGGGGGCTAAATAAGAATACTATTTTAACACTTCGGCAATTCGCTCCCGCGTAACGGGTTGGATTAGGCCGCAATCGCAGACGATGGCGGTGATGAGGATGGCGGGGGTGACGTCGAAGGCGGGATTGTAGACTTGGATGCCGTCGGGGGCGGTTTGGCGGCCGAAGGCGTGGGTGATTTCACGCGGGTCGCGCTGCTCGATGGGGATTTCAGCGCCGCTGGATATCGAGAGATCGAAGGTTGATGTTGGAGCGGCGATGTAAAAGGGGATGTTGTGGGCGCGGGCCAGAACGGCCAGGCCGTAGGTGCCGATCTTGTTGGCCGAGTCGCCGTTGGCGGCGATGCGGTCAGCGCCGGTGACGACGGCCTTTACGCGGCCCTCGCGCATGACTTGGGCGGCCATGGAATCGCAGATCAGCGTGGCGTCGATTCCGCGCTGCTGCAATTCCCAGGCGGTGAGTCGTGCGCCTTGTAGGAGCGGGCGGGTTTCGTCGACGTAGACGTGCAGGGTTTTGCCGGATTCGGCCGCGGCAAAAAACACGGCCAATGCGGTGCCGTAGTCGGAGGTGGCCAATCCGCCGGCGTTGCAGTGGGTAAGCACTCCCTGGCCGTCCTGGAGCAGCGCGGCCCCATGCCGACCGATCGCCCGGCACATTTGACGGTCTTCCTCGTGTATTGTGCGGGCTTCGTCGAGCAATGCGGCGGCGATTTGGGTAGTAGGGTTGCCGCGGAGCGATTCGGCCTTTGCCTGCATGCGTTTTAAGGCCCAAAACAGATTGACCGCCGTGGGCCGACTGGTGGCCAGATAGGCGGCGACTTTGCGGAGTCGGTCGAAGAAGGGGGTTTCATCGGCGGCGATGACGTTTTGCAGTCCGACGATCACTCCATAGGCGGCGGCGATGCCGATGGCCGGGGCGCCGCGGATGCGGAGAGTTTTGATGGCTTCCCAAACCGCCTCGACATTGGGGCAATCGATTTCGACGAATTCGACGGGCAGGCGGGTCTGGTCGATGAGGCGCAGATGGCCGTCCAGGCCGCCGACCCAATGGAGAGTATCAAGATTTTTCATAATCCACATGCAATGTAGCAGGCACACTCCATGTGCCGTTGATGAAAAAGTATATAGTTCCCAAATTCTGACTCAGTAAGTGGCTCGGCCCAAAAAAACGAGTATGGCTTGCGGGGCATACTCGTAGCAAATGCCGACGGCACACGGAGTGTGCCTGCTACAAATGGCGTTATAATGCCACGCCTGCCGCAAATGCCGACGGCACACGGAGTGTGCCTGCTACATTATTTTTTATGCTTGGCCACGATTGTTTGCAAGGCATCGTCCTTGGCGGAGTTTTTTTCGGCAAGTGTGTGTCTGAATGTTATCAGTTTTTCTTGGAGGTCTACGTTGGAAAGCGCCAGGATTTGCACGGCCAGGAGGCCGGCGTTTCTTGGGCCGCCGCCGCCGACGGCAACGGCGGCCACGGGCACGTCGCCGGGCATCTGCACGGTGGCTAGGAGGGAATCCAAACCGCCGGAGAGGTCGGTTGGCACCGGAATGCCGATAACCGGCAAAGTAGTATGCGATGCGATGACCCCGGCCAGATGCGCCGCCCCGCCGGCAGCCGCTATAAGCACTTTCAATCCCCTGGCCGCGGCCATGGTGGCGAATTGGCGGACGATTTCGGGCGTGCGGTGCGCACTCATTACGTGCACTTCGTACGATACGCCGAATTCGTCGAGGGCCTCGCCCGCCGCCTTGATTTTCGGCCAGTCGCTGTCGGAGCCCATTACGATGCCCACTACTGGCGCAGATTGTTCCATCATTTTGCACCATCCCTTTCGTAATAATAGTTAGATTATATCAGCAATGTTAGGAATTATCGAGCATTTCAGCCCTCACCCTAGCCCTCTCCCGAAGAGAGAGGGGACATTTGGGTAAGGTTCTTAAACATCGTTTTTAAACTTCAAAACGGGGATTATACGGCATGGCGAAGGTTTCCGCCACGGCCCGATTTGTTATTTCGCCTTCGTACAAATTGATCGCCCGGGCCACCGGCGGCAGCGATTTGGCCGCGGCAAGCAGGCCGCGGTTGGTAATCTGCAAGGCCCAGGGAAGCGTTACGTTGCAGAGCGCGAAGGTGCTGGTCCGGCCGACCGCCCCGGGAATGTTGGTCACGCAATAATGGACTACATCGTGGACTAAAAAAGTGGGATTGCTGTGCGTGGTTGGGCGGCTGGTGGCCGCGCATCCGCCTTGATCGATGGCCACGTCGATAATCACGCTGCCGGGCTTCATCAGGCGGAGGTCTTCCTCCTCGATGAGGCGGGGGGCTTTTGCGCCGGGGACCAGGACCGCGCCTATGACCAGGTCGGCCAACTTGAGTTGATCGCGAATGGTATGGCGGTCGCTGTAGATTACCGTGACGTTAGGGGGCATGATGTCGTCGAGGTATCGCAGGCGGTCCATGTTGATGTCCAACAGTCCGATGCTGGCGCGGAAACCGGCTGCTACGCGGGCGGCATTTGCCCCGACCACGCCGCCGCCGAGGATGGTGATATGGGCCGGCTGCACGCCGGGCACGCCGGCCAGAAGAATACCCCGGCCCATTTGCGGACGCTCCAGGTATTTTGCCCCCTCCTGAATGCTCATCCGGCCGGCGACTTCGCTCATGGGGATCAACAGCGGCAGTCGGCCGTTCTGGTCGGGGAGGGTTTCGTAAGCCACGGCAATGCATCCGGTGTCGAGCAATTTTTCGGTCAGGACCCGATTAGCGGCGAGATGGAAATAAGTGAACACGATCTGCCCGCGGCGCAAGAGCGGCAATTCGCCGGGCTGGGGCTCCTTGACCTTGATGATCATTTCCGAGCGGCCGTAAATTTCCTGGGGGCCGGGAACAACTTCGGCGCCGTGGCGAAGGTAATCGTGGTCGGGCAGTCCGGATCCCAGGCCGGCGCCGGCTTCGATCAGGACTTTATGTCCGCAGCGGGTTAATTCATCAACCCCGACGGGCAGCATGCCCACCCGATACTCATCCTGCTTGATTTCTTTTGGAACGCCGATGATCATAAGGGGCTGTGGGCTAGGGATTGGGGATTAGGGATTAGGGTGTAGGGAATTGGGGATTATGATTTTAGTTTGGAGTCGATTTCATCGCGCTGGTCGGAGTGCTCGCGTTTGCGGAGGTAAAGCTTGATGGGGACCTCGCCGAATTCCAGTTTTTCGCGAAATGCGCCCAATAAATAACGCTGATATTGCGCAGTAAGGGCGCGTGGCGCGCTGCAAAAAAGCACAATCGTGGGCGGCTGCACGGCGACCTGGGTGGCATAGTAAATTTTAGCCCGGCGGCCTTGATGGTCGGGCGGGGGATTCTGCTCCAATGCCGCGCGGAGGAGTTTGTTCAATTGCGAGGTGCCCACCCGGCTTAAAGACTGCTTGAAGAGCATCTGGGCGTGATTGAGCAAGGCTTTGACATTCTTGCCGGTCTGGCCGGTGATAAACGCAATCGGCACGTACCACATCGTGCGGAAAGTGTCGCGCAGGTAGGAGACCCATTTTTCGGTGGGCATGCTGTCGGCCATGAGGTCCCACTTGTTGACCACGAACATGCAGGGCTTGTACTGCTGAGCGATGTAGTCGCAAAGCTGCTTATCGACCTTGCTTATCCGCTGCGAGGCGTCGAAAAACAATAGCGACACGTCGGCGCGGCGAATGCTCCGCTGAGCGCGGTGGGTGCTGTAAAAATCCACGTCGGTGCCAATGCTCTTGCTGCGGCGGAAGCCCGGCGTATCGATGGCCGTAAAAGCCTTGCCGTCGAGCTCGAACCGCACGTCGACGCTGTCGCGCGTGGTGCCCGGCACGCGGCTTACGATCATCCGTTCGGCCTGGGCCAAGGTATTCACAAGCGTGCTCTTGCCCGTATTGCGCCGGCCCACGATGGCCACTTTCATAACCGCTTCATGGGGCGGGGCCTGGTCGGGCGAAGGTACGGGCAGGCGCTGATAAATTTCGTCCAGCAATTCGTCCTTGCCGCGATTTTCTCTTGCGCTGACGCGGATCATCTTCCGGCCAAAACGGTAGAACTCGTCGGCCTGAGTCTCGATCCCCTCGTGATCGGTTTTGTTGGCCACCAATATCACGGGCGGGGTGACGTAACGCAGGCGCTTGGCCACCTCATGATCGAGGGGAACGAGCCCTTCGCGGGTATCGACCACGAAGAGAATTATGCTGGCGGACTCGACGGCCGTTTGGATTTGCTCTTCGACCAGATCGGTCAGGTTGTCGGCGTCTTGGAGGCCCATGCCCCCGGTATCGACCAGTTCGGCGAACCGGTCGCGGATTTCGATCAGATGCGTGACGCGATCGCGGGTAACGCCGGCGGTTGGATCGACAATGGCAAGGCGCCGCCCGGCCAGCCAATTGAATATGCTGGACTTGCCGACGTTGGGCCTGCCTACAATAACAACCTGTGGAACACCCATCGACCGATTCGCCCGAGTTTTTCCCCTACCATAAAAGTGGGGGTAAATGCCGATCTGATCCCAGACAAGCCTTGTTCATCAAAGGCTGCTGGAATGACTAAATTGATTATAAAGTATAGGATAAAGCATCACTTTAAGATCTCATCTATGATAATCTTCCCAGCTTGAATAATCCAGCCCTTTTGGGGGATATTTTTTATTGGAGAGCGGGGACCGAATGTAAGGTATAGGAAACAAGAAAACCGGCCATTTTGGGATAAAAGTTGGAGTATTTAATACTGAATGACCCCATTTACATCGATTAGCAACAAATTAGACTTCCCCCCATTCCGCCGTTGTCCTAGTGCGCTATACTAATGCGGGAAATAATAGATTCGTCTTGCCCTTGCAGGTCGTGATCTTCAAATAAACATTTTTAATTTTTTAGGTAGAGAAGTTTTCAAATGCCCCAAATTGGAAAAAACTTGTCTGAGCACATAGTCCGGACAGTGACACAAAAGTTGGAAAGCCTGCAACAGGCGGGGATTCAAATGATAACCAAAGTCCCTAGGGTTGCGATATCTGAGACTTTAACTAAACGCCCTCACCCTAATCCTCTCCCAAAGGGAGAGGGGACATCCATAGGGCATCTGCCAAAGGGAGAGGGGGCTTCCGCGATACAAAATCCAACAGATCCGCGCGCATGCGCGCTTGCTGAAGTGGCCCGGGACGTGGCCGCTTGCACGCGCTGCGCTGAACTGGTTCGCAATCGCACGCAAACGGTTTTCGGGGTGGGCAATTCTTACGCTCGGTTGGTCTTTTGCGGCGAGGCGCCTGGGGCGGATGAAGATCGGCAGGGCGAGCCGTTTGTGGGCAGGGCAGGGCAGTTGCTCAATGACATAATTGTCAAGGGCATGAAGATGCGGCGCGAGGATGTATACATTCTCAACATCCTTCGCTGCCGGCCGCCGGGCAACCGCAATCCGCTGCCGGTCGAGGCTGCCGCCTGCCGGGAATATCTCGACCGGCAACTTGCCATCATCCAGCCCGAGTTTATCTGCTGCCTAGGCGCGGTGGCCGCGCAAAACCTGCTGCAAACCGATACGACTATCGGACGCCTACGCGGCCGGGTCCTCGACTACCATGGGATCAAAGTCGTTTGCACCTATCACCCGGCCTATGTTTTGCGAAATCCACCGGCCAAGAAGTTCGTGTGGGATGATATTCGACTGCTGATGGACGAGATGGGGATGGGGGAAAAGGAAAAATGATGAATGATGAAGGATGAATGATGAAAAAAATGCAGAATGCAGAATGATGAAGGTAGAAGTCAAAAAACTGAAAACTGAACACTGATAACTGATAACTTAAAACTACCCGATGTACGAAACATTCGAGCACACCGCCGATTTGGGATTGCGGATTCGCGCGGAGAATTTAAATTCTCTGTTCGCCGAAGCCGGCCGGGCGTTATTCTCGGTTATCGTGGAAAATCCGCAAGAGATTTGTGCCACCGAGGAAATACCCTTTACCATCAAAGGCAACGAGGCGGAAGAACTGCTGCACGATTGGTTGACCGAACTGCTTTTCACATTTCACGTCCACCGGCGGTTATTGGTAAAATTCGATGTGAATATTCAATCCACCGGACTGACGGCCATCGCACGGGGCGAAAAGATCGATCTTAAGCGTCACGAAATAAATCTCGAAATCAAGGCCATAACATGGCACGGCCTGAAAATCGTGCAATGCCCGGACGGCTGGATGGCCGAAGTGATTGTGGATATACAGTAGTTCCAAGTTTAGGTGAAATGCTATAGGTGAACGCAAGGCTCCTTGTGTAAATGATTTGTGTCAACGAATCATTACACGGAGGAAGCCATGCGTTCAAGGATGAATTGTACCATAAGTTGTGGCGAGGTGTATGCGTGGGTTTTGGAATGCTTGTTGCAAGCAAAGCTGGTAAAGGATCACGGGTGGCTCTGCACCGCAAAGGCGGTGCTGGGGATCGTGCTCCGCGCGGCGGGACGCTCGATTTCGGTATCCGCCGCATGTCGCGATCTGGCCCATGGGCCTTCCGATCAAGCGGTAATGACGGCCTTGGAGGAAGGGTTGCCCAAGACATTGAATGTGCTGGAACTTCGCCTCAACAATGCCTTGGTAAGCTATCTGCCGCATTTCATGCGTCGCCGGGCTTGGGAGATGGCAATCGACTTGCACTTGTCGCCTTACTATGGACAGCCACACAAGAGCCGCAACGAAATCTACTATGGCGCGGCGAAACAAGGCACCAAGCGATTTCACGCTTATGCCTCGGCATGCATCGTGCAACACGGGCAGCGTTACACACTGGCCATGACATGGGTCAGGCGTCACGAAACGAAAGTGGTTGTGCTTCGCCGCCTGCTGTGCCGAATCCGCGAAATTGGCCTGAAAATACGCTGTTTGCTGCTGGATCGCGAGTTTTTCAACGTGCCTGTCGTGCAATTTTTGCAGTTGGAAAATCTGCCGTTTTTGATGCCTGTGATGTTCCGCGGACGGAAGCCCAAGAAAAGACGGCCACCTCGCGGGTTGCATTGGATCAAACGCCAGGGGGCGGGTTGGTATTCGCATACGATGAAAAACAAGAAGCAGCAGGTGACGGTTTCGGTTTGTGTAGGCTACCGCAGGCATCGGCATCGCAAAGACGGCAAACAGAAAAAACAGAAACTGCTTTTTGCAGCGTGGCTAGTGCATGGCTCTCCCACCGAAATTCGCGAGCGCTACCGCATGCGATTTGGCATCGAAACGAGCTTTCGGCAAATGCGGCAGGCCCGTATCTACACATGCACACGGGAGCCTCATCTGCGTTTGTTTTTTATGGCAGTGGCATTGATACTGCGGAATGTATGGGTTTGGATCCATCAGACCAAGCTGGCGGAATGGATCGGCGACAACCTGACGCTTCACCTGGAACTGCTGCGATTCAAACGAATGCTCGATTGGATTGTTCACGAAATAGTCGCCTTATTCCAAGATGGCTCAACAACTTGCGTCATACGGCCACCATAAAATGAACTTGGAAGTACTGGAT
>JBEKSO010000233.1:0-6926 GCA_049516935.1 Thermoguttaceae bacterium | reverse complement strand
GGTTAGGTGACTGGCGCTACCCAGACTAAAACTTTGTATAGCCACTGAACAGTAGCAACCAAATCATACTACGTATATTGCCCTTGTGCGGGCTAAAATCTTTTTTGTTTTTTTACTTGAGGCTGTTGTTGGCGAATCGCTATAAGTGATTATTTATCAATAACTTAAGATGTAGCTTTACGACGCATCCCAGACCCTTCTGAATGGGTAGTTGCAAATCACTCAAGAAGACACTCAGAAACCATGAAAAATGACATTTATCCTTTTAAAAACCAGGCACTTTTTGCTGCATCCAAAGTCGCTATCCGATAATCGTCAAATCCGTCAAAGATATACAGCCGTTTTTCAGCAAACTCTATTTACTCCTTCTTTGCCAGCATTCCCATTTTGACCGCCGCCTTGCCGTAAGCTAAATGCAGGTGGGATTTTATGTAATTATTTGCCCAATTAGTCCAACACCATTGGGGTATATGAATCGCTAAATTCAGTTGGCAGTAAGGATAAAAACATGGTCACAGGCACTGTTAATCCCAGTGTTTTGGGTTCGGCCCTTAGCGATCTCGTGCTAAGAGTTCGAGGAACAAACCATAACGGGCAGATTCTCCGCCTAAGATCGGCCAAATGCACGATCGGTTCCGGTCCGAGTTGCACGCTCAGATTGCGCGGGCGGGGTATCAGTCAAATCCATTGCTTGATCCTTCGCGGACCCAATGCGACTGTAGTCCGCCGCTGGTCGCCCGATACCCGGCTCAACGGGCGGTCCTTTACCGAAGCCCCCTTATCCGCCGGCGACCGATTGAACATCGGGTCCCTGGAATTCGAGATCGTTGCCACGGGCGAAATTGCCCACGCCTCGCCCCGCTCCGATGAGTTCTTTCCGGATCAATATCGACAATATCCCTCCCAGTCCCAGCCGCCGAAAGATCTCCAGTTGGAATCGGAACAACTCGCGCAAATCAAAGCCCAATGGACCGAACTTGAGTCCCGGCGCCAAACCTGGATTCTACAACAACAACAATGGCAAGCCGAACAGGAAATCTCGCAGCAAATACTCCAGGATACGGAGCGGCGGCTGAATGAGCGTTCTGTCCAACTAGACTCGCTGGCCGCCGAATTGGAAATTCGCAAATCCCAACTCGATGCGCAATCGGCCGCTTTCGAATCGCAAAACAACGAACTGGCCGATCAGGCCGCCGGCCTGGCCGCTCATGCCGCCAAGAACAACGCCCTTTCCGGCGAGCTTGACGCCCGCAGCCTCCAACTCGATGCCCATGCCGCCGAACTTCAAGCCCAAGCGGCGGAACTCGCCCGGCGTTCCGACCAACTCGACGCCCAAGCGGCCAAACTTGAAATTAAAAACCGCGAAGTGAAAAGACAATCGGACGAACTTGAAACGAAAAACCGCGAAGTGAAAAGAAAATCGGACGAACTTGAAATTAAATACCGCGAAGTGAAAAGACAATCGGCTGAACTTCAATCACAATCGCACAATCTTCCAACTCGCTCGGCGGAATTGGAATCAATCCAGACGGAATTGGAATCAAAACAGGCGGAATTGGAATCAAAACAGGCGGAATTGGAATCAAAACAGGCGGAATTGGAATCAAAACAGGCGGAATTGGAAACCGAAAGGAGCCAACTGGAAATCGAGCATAACCGATGGGAGGAATCGCGAAGGGCTCGGGAACAAGCCCTCGCCTCCAGGCAAGAAGAAATGGACCAGAAGGAAAACCAATTGGAAACCCTGCAAGCGCGGCTCCACGCCGAAATGGAAGATTGGCAGCGGCAACTTGCACACCGGCAGCGCGAACGCGAGCTTTGCGATGCCAAACCGACCGAAAAAGCGCCGGACAAGGGGTTTTCTCCTTCCCGCCAAGCGCCGCCTGTTGACGGCCCTTTGCCGCCTCAATCCGATCAATCGCCGGCCGATTCCCACGATATCCTTCAACGTTTACGTCGTGATATCGACAAACCGGAGGAAACGGACCGCTCAGCGGCCGACCAAACCGCGGCGCCTTCCAATTCCCAAGCCCCCGCGCCACATGAGGAAGAATCGGTCGATGATTACATGGCCCGGCTTATGCAGCGAATTCGCAGCACTCAAGGCGAGCTGGGTTTCGCCGCAGATAATCCATACGAGCCGATCCCCAGCCGGCCGGAACCGGCGCCAGTGCCGTTAGAAACGGCGCCTGCTCCGCCGCCGGCGCCTGTTCACATGCCCGTGCAACGCGTCGAGCCGGTGGAAATGTCGCCTCATACAGTTGCCCCGGAAAAGCAAGTCGACATTTCCTTGCTCCGCGACCTGGCCAAATACTCCGCGCAAAACGCGCTGGGCACCCACGCCCGCTGGTTAATGACGCACGTTATGTATTCAAAATTGGCGGTAGCCTTGATGGGCGGGTTCGCCGGCATCGGACTCCTCTGCATTTGGCAGCTCTGGTTTACAAATATCCTCACTTTCTTTTCCGCAATGATGAGCTTCGTCGTGGCCGTCATCTGGGGCGCCCAATATGTGCTGCTGACCATTAAATTGCTTGCTAACGGGTCTGATAACCTCGATTCAATACAAGAATTCCATCAAACGAGCGAGGACCTAAAAACGCCCGGCAAGCACCATGCAACATCCGGAATTGCCGGAGATGATGATGGGAAGGATGAGGGATGAAAGATAAGGGATGAGGGATGAAAGATGAGGGATGAAAGATAAACACTGAAATTTGTATAAACCCAAAAAACCGCTTGCGGTTTCGCGCCGACCGCCGTTGAGGCTTTGAAAATAATACGAAATAAATCAAAAAAACGCTTGAGATTTCGCGCAGATCATCGTCAACCACCTCTATGTTATAGACTTCAACCTTTTATCTTCATCTTTCATCCCTCGTCCCTCATCCTTTTCTGGGCGGCCTTGATGTCCGCGAAATCGCGGAGATGATACGCGATGCCCGCCCAGTCCAGCACCCGGCACAGGCCGCGCAGGGCCGCGCCCATTCCGTCCGGGCCGCTCGTGCCGCCGAATTGTCCCCCGCCTTTTACGTGCGGCTCCAGGTCTAAAAACACGCCCGGCACTCCACGGCGGCGGAGTTTCTTTTCCAACGCCGGCAACATGCCAGCGAAATCGCCAAGGATTTTTTCATGCCCGCTCTCGCCGATGTCGGCGGGAACAAAGTGGGCCAAGGCGGCCTCATCCACGTGTCCCGCTTTTTGCACCGCTCTCGGATGCCGGTAATCCTTGATGTGCATCCAGCCCAGCCCCGGTTTCATGGCCAGATATTGCTCGTAAACTTCCGCCGCCGAGTAGCCTTGGGTAATGATGTTTCCCGCGTCGAACACCAGCGCCATGGCCGGATGATTGACCTGCTCGTAGATCTCGGCCAGAAGCTGGCCGGTCGATCCGACCAGATTCGCCTCCACCTCCAGGCCGAATATCAAATCGGCCCGGCCGCAGGCCTCCGCGATCTGCCCCAATTGATCGGCCGCCTGCGAAATATAATCCCGCGGATCGGACCCCTTGGGATGATAAAACGAAAATCCGCGAATTAGCTTGGCCTCGAAGGCCTCAGCCAACCGGCAGGCTTTCTTTACCTCGCGGTTAAGATATTTTTTAAAAGGCACGTAAATATTCTTGGTTCCGTCATCGATGTCCTTTAACTTCACCTTGCCGATGGGCGAGCCGATCGAGGAGACTTTCAAACCGTATTCATCTTGCAGGCGGCGGATTTTTTGAATCTCCCCGCCGCCGAGGCCCATCACGTTCTTGATGCCCGTGCCCGCGTCGATGAATCGAATGCTGTAATATTGCAGACCCAATGCGGCAAAAGCGGCGAACTGCTCGACGGCCGTCTTCTGATTGGCCGCTTCGTCCGCAAATCCGGAAAGTAGAACGCGGGGCGTCTCTGGCATTTTCGATTCTCGGTATTTAAGCAATCAGCTGTCAGCGCTCAGCCATCGCATTCTAACAGCTGAAAGCTGATGGCTGAAAGCTGAAAACTCCTTCATCCCTCATCCTTCCGTAAAACTCGCCGTAACCGATGTAGTAATTCCTCCCCGGGCGTTGAAAGCAGCGGTCAAGGTCATTTTACGCGGTTTTATCACCCCCGCCAGGTCGTCCAGAATCCGGTTCGCCGCGGTTTCGTAAAATATCCCCATGTTGCGATACTGCTGCAAATACATTTTCAGGCTCTTCAGTTCCACGCACTTTGCCCCCGGCGTATAGTCGATCGTAAGCGTCCCGTAGTCCGGCTGACCGGTCTTGGGGCATACCGAGGTGAACTCCGGGCATACGATATGTATGTTGTAGTCCCGGCCGGGATATTGATTATCGAACGTCTCCAGCGCGTCTTGAGATGCTTTATCCACGGAAAACTCCTTCCATTACAATGCCGTTTATGTAATGATAAAATAAATAGAGGATAGCGGATAGAGTCCCCCCGACGAATATTATTTAGCCCCCGGTGAATACACCGGGGGTTTGGTCGCGGCTTTATGTCCATCTAGCGGATGGAGCTAAATAAAGAATGCCGAATGATGAATTCTGAATAAACCGCTTGCGGTTTCGCGATGCGAACCCCAAAAAGTGCTCAGTAAACTGAGCACCCCATAAAAATCTTAAATCTTAAATCTCAAATCCTGAACCCCGAACCTCGAACCCTGAACCCTGAACCCTTCGTATGACCCGCTCCGCCATCATCCTGCTTTCCGGCGGCCTGGACTCGGCCACCGCCGCCGCCATTGCCCGGCAAGAAGGCTTCGATTTATATGCCCTGTCGGTCGATTACGGGCAGCGGCACCGCTTCGAATTGGAGGCCGCCCGGCACGTGTGTGAAAGCCTGGGCGTAAAGCGGCATGCGGTGGTAAAGGTCGATCTGGCCCAATTCGGCGGCAGTGCCTTGACCGGCTCGCTCCCCGTGCCCAAGGATCGTCCGGCCGTGGAAATGGCCAGCGGCATTCCCGTCACATACGTGCCGGCCCGGAATACGGTGTTTCTATCGCTGGCCTTGGCCTACGCCGAGGTCGTGGGCGCCGCTGATATCTTCATCGGCGTGAATGCCATCGACTACAGCGGATACCCCGACTGCCGCGAGGAGTTTATCGCCGCCTTCCAGCATTTGGCCAATCTGGCCACCAAGGCCGGCGTTGAAGGGCGGCTGAAATTCAAAATCCATACCCCGCTTATCGAAATGACCAAGGCCCAAATCATCAGCCGCGGCATGGAACTGGGCGTCGATTACAGCCTCACGCATTCCTGTTACGATCCCGACCCCCAAGGCATCGCCTGCGCCCGCTGCGACGCCTGCCAACTCCGCCGAAAAGGTTTTCAAGACGCCGGTTTGATTGATCCGGTACAATATAATAATGATGAATGCTGAGTTATGAACTGAAAACTGTAAACTGTTTACTGAAAACCAAAAACCATGCGCATCGCCGAGATATTTCGATCCCTGCAAGGTGAAGGACGCCTGACCGGCACGGACAGCATTTTTGTCCGCTTAAGCGGCTGCAATCTCCGCTGCGGATTTTGCGATACGCCTTACGCCTCCTGGTCGCCCGAGGGCGATGACCTCTCGGTCGATGAGATCCTCGACCGTGTGCAAGCCATAAGCCATCAGCCGTCAGCAGTCAGCAGTAATGGGGTTCAGGGTTCAGGGTTCAGGATTCAGTATTCATCATTCATCACTCATCATTCATCATTTCCAAGAAACGTCGTCCTTACCGGCGGCGAGCCCATGCTCTTCGCCGAGCTGATCCCCCTAAGCACGGCCTTGCACAACGCCGGCTGGCACATCACTATCGAGACCTCGGGCACGCTGTATCTGCCGGTGGCCTGCGATTTAATGTCCATCAGTCCCAAACTCTCCAATTCCACACCGTGTGCCACTGCTGGCTTGTCCAGCAGTGCGGTGGTGTCCCCGAAGTGTGCCACTGCTGGCTTGTCCAGCAGTGCCGAGCCCCCGCCGTGTGCTCTTACATCCACGTCCAGCAGTGAAATCTCGGATATTCCCCCGTGTGCCACTGCTGGCTCGTCCAGCAGTGAAATGTCGGATATCGTCCACTGCCAACCGCCCACCGCCCACCGCCCACTTCCTCCTGCCTCCGGCCTCAATCCGCCTTCATCCTTCATCCCTCATCCTTCATCCTTAGATCCACGCTGGACCCATCGTCACGAAGCCAACCGCCACCGGCCGCAGGTCGTCAATCGCCTGATCTCCGAATACGACTATCAAATAAAATTCGTCATCGACACGCCCGCCGACTGCCAAGAGGCCGAAGAATATTTAACCTCGATGCCGCAGATCGACCGCGCCCGTGTGATGCTCATGCCCCAAGGAACCGATCCGGCCGAATTGGCCGCCAAAACCCAATGGCTGGAACCCTACTGCGCCCAGCACAGCCTCCTCTTCTGCCCCCGCCGCCACGTAGAATGGTTCGGCCCGGGCCGGGGAAAATAAATCTGTAGGGTGCATTAAATGCACCTGTGATGGATATTGTGGAATAAGAAACCGACCGATGGTGCGTTTCACGCACCCTACGGCCTGAAATAATTTGGTCACCAAATCTCAAATTTTCCACGTTTTAGCCCTGTCTGCATCTTGTTCTTTACACTTATTTGATGGAACGCGCACTGTATTCCGCGGCAGATTTTAACACAGTGCGGGACGCAATTTCAAGGTGAAAAATTGTGCCATTTTCAGGAGGCGGGAAGTTGGAGCAATGAGCGAACTCAGCATTTTGAGGGCCGTTTTCGGTCCTTTTCCCGCCGCAGGCGGTCTTAGGCTCAGGCGTTCACGCCGGGCTGGCTAGGCAACTCAAACCATTTTTTTTCTAAAGGGCCGTTCACGGCCCTTCTCGGCATGAGGGGCTTCAGCCCGTCGACTGCCTCTCGCGCCGTCACGAGCCGCCGTGGGTGCCATGGCCACGCTCGTGTGGCC
>JBEKSO010000232.1:0-6942 GCA_049516935.1 Thermoguttaceae bacterium | reverse complement strand
GCCGCCATGTCATATCCGGCGCAAAATCCAATGGCCGCGCCAGGACCGATTGCTTCGTCCCGCATGTCGCCATCCGCAGGATTCCCGGTCCCGGGCAGAGTGGAAGATGGAGCCCGGGCGCCGGCTCAAACGGATGCGCCGCCGCTGCCCCCTGTAAGCAGTTCGCCGCAACGGCTTCCGCCGGTTTCTTTGCGCCAGCCGGCCGGTTCGATGGAAACATACCAGGGAATTCCGAACATTACCGCCCCGTTGCCGCCGGGCATACGGTAGGATCCATAAAACCGGGTTGAATTGCAGGAATTATCTCTTTTATTCGGGTATTGCATTTCTAACCGAATAATGGCACCCTAGCGGCTGCCGAAGCATTATTTTGGGATTGTACGGATTTTTGTGTGCCCAAGTGGCACGGCCATCCTGGCCGTGTTTCTTCACTGGCTGGAAGCCCGTGCCACCAACAGATACAAAATTTCTTACAAACCCTACTTTGGTGTTTTGTGATGCAACCGCGGGCACCGCCGCGAAGCGGTGGTCGTTTGCCCCGGCAGGCGCAGAATGTGAGACACCAGCCCGAAGCGCAAGCGAGGGCAAGCTGTTTGCCATCCCTCGCTTGCGCTTCGGGCTAGTGTAAATTCAAGAGTAATCCGGGTAGCGGAGAGGGAAAAAGGCTCATTTTACGTATTTCTGTTATATATCGCCGGGAAACAAGCCCTATGCTTGTGTAAGGCTGTTTATTGTCCATTTAACAAAAACATGATAATTGGCGGCATCCCTTTTGACGGGAGTTGCGGATATGCCCTCTGTCTTAGAATTTCTAGTTTTCCTGGGCATTGCTTTGTTGATTATCACATTGGTGGGGCATGGCATTTGGGTGTTTTTGGCTTTTATATTCGGCAGCGGTCAAAAAAAACACAAACGTCGATCTTGCGTGTTCTGCGGAAGATCCATTTCGGTCAATGACGACTTCTGCCAATGGTGCATGCGTGACCTCAGCACTCTGCTGGCCGCCGAAATGGCCGACATCGACGCCGTGCTGAGGCAGTTAAAGCGCTTCGAACGGCAAGGCACTTTGCAGGTTGAAATGGTCGCGAATTTGACCGAGCGGGTCAGTAGTTATCGGGAACAATTGCTCAATCCGCAATCAGCCGTGGCGGCGACCATTGTACCGGAACCGGTAGCAGCAAAATCCGTTGCAGCTGAAATTCACCCCACGCCTGCGGCAGCGGCTGCGATTGAACAGACTCATGCGAATGTCGCCCTGCCGATCGAACAAGCGGCGATCGATTCGGCCCATCCGCAAGTGGCGGCTATTTTTCCGCCAACGCAGATTACCGCCAGGCCGGCTCAGCCGCCGCGGCCTCCATTGCCGCCGCCGGCGCCGCGAAAATCCTGGGCTGAAATCCTGGGCGGATTTTTGGCCGAACGCAACATCCGCTGGACGGAATTGATCGGCGTTTTATTGGGCGGGCTGCTGATGGTCGGCTCTTCAATCGCGCTGGTGATCGCTTTCTGGAACCAGTTGGAAAGCATTCCCGCCCTGAAATTCCTCATCTTTGTCGGTTATTCATCCGCCGTATTCGCCGCCGGACTGTTTGTTTATCACCGCTGGAAACTGGAATCGACCGGCCGGGGACTGATGGTCATAGGCACGTTGCTGGTGCCGCTGAATTTCCTGGCCATGGCAAGCTTTTATAAGACGCCGTGGGGCGTGCTGACAGGAGGCATGGAGCTTATATCGCTGGGTATTTTCACATTGTTGGTGGCGCTTTCCGCGCGGGTGTTGACGGCCGAAGGCCGCTGGAACACGGTCCTGGCCGTGATCGGCAACTCGATTGTGGTGCTGTTGGCGGCCCGTCCGTTTTTCCAGCATACTTCGCCGGAATGGTTGATCTGCGCATGTTGCCTGCCCACGATTTTATTGATGGCAGCCGTGGGGAGTTATTTGAGATTTTTCACAAAAGCGAATTTTGTTGGGGTGGCAGTTGAACTGCCACTCCAAAATGATGAGATTTCCAGGGGCGGGAGTGCAACTCCCGCCCCAACTAAGCTGACCGCAGCCGGCGCCAACTCGCTTTTTACTCTATTGGGAATCGCCGTATTTTGCACGGCAGTGGCCTTGGGACTTTTGACTGCCCAGGGAGTGAAATCCTGCGGGCTTCCGATTGCACTCTACTGCCTGGCAATACCGTTGTGCATGGCGGCGCTAAGCGTACTGGCCGCCGGATTGCAGGCCGGCCGCGGCATGGCCGACGAACCTCGATTGGAGGGTTATCGCACCGCCGGCACCATCGTGGCCTTGCTGGGCGTAGTGCTGGCACTGGCATCGATCATATTGTCTTGGCCGCAACCGCTTTTGATTGTGGCGGTGGGCGTAATCGGCGCGGCTGGCCTGGCGTATCTTGCCTTGCAATACGATTTTCCCGCCGCACACGCCGGGGCCATGGCCTCGTTGGCTTTGGCGTATCTGGCCGGATTTCATGTAATTTTCGACCCGGGGCTGAGAGGTCTGCAAAGCCAGGCCTTGATTATTCAGTCAGATACCTTGAGTAAAGATTTGTTAAGCCTTGCCGCCAGCGCCCGCAGCGGCGCCGCCTTGGCCGGATTGTTTCTTGTTTTTGCGGCGATTTCCGAATGGTTTCTGCTGCGAGGTAAAAAGGCGCACGGAAAGATGTACGTAGGCGGGGCCGCGATGGCGGCTGTAGTAGGATTGATGCTAGTTACTACGCACGGATTTATCGGCAGTCGTGCCGACGCCATTTCCGCTACAATTTTATACGCCGTTTACGGCATGGTCTGCGTCTTCCTTTCCATGCGTTGGCGGCAGATGCTGCATCTTAGCTATTTAGGTTGGAATTTGCTGGCCTTTGTCCCGATATGGCTGATCCGCTCGCCCACATTCGACGTTTGGCAAAGCACGGCGGCCATGGCGGGCTGTTTGTTTTGGCTGGGGGTAATTTGGGTGCTGCTGGCCTGGATTCATCATAAGGCGGCACTTTTTACCGCTGCTCAAGCGGCGCTGTTGGCGGCCAGCATTTTGGCAACCTTGTCCTGGCTCGAATGGCAACAGTGGATTGCCGTTTTACCAGACGATTTATTAAACACGGCGAATCTCCAGGTATTCGGCATCGGATTGGGATTGTTGTCGCTGGCATGGATGGCGGTGCGAATTACATCGCGTCTTGTAATTAGCGGCGAACAAAATCAAAAAACGGACAACGGTGTTTATCAAAAATGGCAACGCTTTTTGGCCCCCAGCGGCAACTGGGGAGAATTGCTCAAAACGCGGCCGGAAATCGACAAGATCACGACTTGTGTTGTGGTGGCGGCCCAGTTGATCCTGGCTGGTTGCATGCTGATTTACGGATGTGAACAAGAACTGTTGACATCGGCCGGGAGAATAAACCCCATGCAAATTTCGGCCTGCGGCGGTTGTGCGTGGATGTTACTGGGCGTTTTGACGCTGTTGGTGATCGCCGCCTTGTGGGAACGCTGGGGATATGCGGAACTGCAAATGAGCCTGCTTTTGGCCGTGAGCGTGCCGGTGTTGATCGCCGATCACTTTGTAAACGATATTGCCGTGGCTTCGGCGTCCCGCTGGGCATTGGCAATCTGTTTTGTGGCATGTTCCTCGGCCATGTGGGGGCGAAAGTACCTGCAAAGCCTGTGCGATAGGCTCCATGCCCGGCTGGAAATTCCGCAACAAGGTCCCGCTACTGCCCGTGCAATGCTGGTGATATTGTCGGCCTTGCCCGTGTTGCTGCTTACTCTTCAAGCGGCCTTATTTCAACTGGGCGGTCATATACCCAACGGACCCTTGGCCGGAACATTCTTCGATAAAATCGGGCCGAATCTTTCTTATCTTGTGCCGCTGGCGCTGGTCATGATTGGATTGATCGGGCATGCCCTGCGTGAATCGTCGGCCGGTTATGCCTTTGGCGCCGGACTGGTCGCCGAGATGGCCGTGATCCTGGGCTACGCCTTGCATGTTACCCTGGCTTCGCCGCCTCAACGGTTCCAAATGCCGGAATTTATTATCACGGTTCAACTGGCCGTTATCACGGCGGCGGTTTGGGCCTTTGTTTGGCTAATTGCACGGCGCTGGATCAATGTATGGCGTGAAGGAAAAACAGAAACATCGCTGATGAACGTGCAAATCGGGCTGGCAATTCTGGGAAATGTGCTCTTGGTTGGAATCGCAGTTTTGGAAATCTTTCTCGCCCGACCAGTAAAGCCCGAGTGGGCCATGCACGCCGGACTGCCGCTTGGCTGGTGCGCTTTGCTGTTTACGGCCGGGGCCGATGCATATCGCCGTTTGCAAACCCGGCGACATTGGGACCCGAACTTCGTGGGACTGACGGGGATGGGCGTGTTGGCCCTATTGGCTTGTACCGTGCCTAATATAGATCTGCCCAATGTTATAAATTTGGATGGAACTTGGGCGTATCGAGTGTTGATGCTTGGCTGGTCGATTTATGCGTTATTGGTGGCGTTGGCCGCGTGGTGGATCTCTGCGCTGCGGACACTGCCCGACGCTCATGGGCCGCCGCAGGCCCTCATGCGCCTGGCCGCGGTTTGGGTGCGAGTGGCCGGCATTGCCGCGGTGATTTTGGGATTAAAAGCCGCATTTCTTCATGACGACGCGGATTACGAACGTCTTTGGGCGGCCGCTGCCATCGCGATTGCATCCACGGCCGGTGCGACCATGGCCGTATGGCGGCGCCGTGAAGGCTGGGCGTTTACCGCCGCACTGGGCGTTAATTTGGCCGCCTCGCTTGCAGTGTGGCATTTCGAGGAGGCCTTGAATCTATCGTTCGACCAGTGGTGGGTCCGCCTGGTGCAGGCGAATGTCATCGCTTCTTCGCTGGCGGCCCTGTTCTGGCTGGCTGCCCACAAGCGGCTCTATGCCCTGAGGGAATGGAACCTTGCCGACAGCCCCCTGCTGGCGGTGCAAACGGTTTTGCCGGTGCTGGGCAATGCGGCGATTCTTTGCCTGCCTGTGTACTCTTTGCTCGTTCATCCCCAAGGATTGCCGCAGTGGATGCGCGATTTTTCCGACCCGCCGGGCTGGCTGGCCCTGCTCGTTTGCGCAGCGGCGGCGGCGTGGTATTTATATCAAACCCGCGCCGGAAGCCTTTTACACGTTTTAGGCGGAGTAACATTGGGAGCCGGGGTATTGATCGCCTGCACGGCATCCGGCTCTGATACCGGCGGAAATGGCCAGTGGCAGGAATATTATCTGCTATTTACAGCCTGGGCTGCGGCGGCGTTTGTAGTTTTAGGCGCTGCTTTCGCGGGAAAAAGCCTGCATCTGCCGGCCAAGGCCGATCCCAGACTCGTTTTGCCGATCGCGGTCGGCGAGCCGGTTTTTCCCAAACATCTTGTGGAAATTTGGTTGACGATCCTGGGATTTCTGGCCATGTTCGGGGCGGTGCTTTATTGCCATGAAGATGTTGCCGGCGTATGGTGGCGATTGCGCGCGCTGATGGGTTTGAGCCTGGCGGCGGGCATCATTGCACTGTGGATGCAATCGGAGGGCCATGTTTTCGTATCCGGATTGCTGCTAAATGCGGCGGGAACCGTGGCCTGGATCGCCTGGCGCCCGGGAGGGATTCCCCTGCTGGTCGATATGAACGTGCTCGCGCTGGCCGCCGGATCGATGATTTGGACATTGATTCAAATCATTTACCCGCAGGCGATCGCGTATCCGCGTTGGCATGATAAGCCGCTGCCGTTTGCCCATTTTGCCGCAGCGGCGGGCTTGGCCGCCTTGGGCGCGTTGGCCGCGGTAAATGTAACCTTGGATTTATTGAAACTCGAACACGAAGCGATTGCTCCATGGGGTTGGTATGCGGCGGCGGCGATTGCGGCGGCAATAATGTTTCTTGTTTGGGATCGCGCCGTGCGACTGTCGCTTCTGGGATTGTACGTTTCGGGCCTGACCGCGATAGCGATGCAGTGGGATTATTGGCAAGAATCGCGGAGGATGACGTGTTTGCGGGCGGGGGCCGATCTGGCCAGTTTCGTGATTGTAATGGCCCTTGCCGGTTGGCTGTTGCCCAAGGCGCGTTGGATATGCCGATGGCTGCAGATTCCGGACGAAGCGGACCGCTGGCCCAGTGAGTGGTTCATGCAAATTCAGGCGCTGGCGGCTTGCGTTGCCGGGGCCCTGGGCGTCTGGGTTGCCTTGGACTTCGGCTTTGACGGGCTGGCAAAAGGCGTCGCGCTGTTCGGTCTGAGCGGCCGTTTGATGGGAATTACGGGCCTCCTCATGGTCTTGGGCGGGTCGATCGTCATGGCCTGGCAAGCCAAATCGGCGTGGCGCGTTCAGTGGCAATATGCTTCATTTGTCGCGGGTTTGTTATTGTTAAGCAGCCTGCGCTGGGCGGGCATCGATCCTGCACAAGCCGGCCCTTGGCTGCACCGCGGCGTTGTTTTTCTGGTTTCCGCTACAATGATGACGATGATTTGCAGCTTCGGGCTGAAAAAAGTCATATCGAGCAACAGCGATTGGATCGGAATCGGGCGGCGGATGGCGCCTTTGTTCGGCGGCGTGTCTATTCTGACGCTGGGCCTGGTGCTGGCTCAAGAATGGTTCTGGTGCCAGGGCAAAATCGGCGCGCCCCTGGTTACCACGGAAGTGGTTATCGTGGCGATGATTGTAGCGGCCATGCTGGCCACCTGCCTGGCTTTTGCGGTACGGGCCGATTGGGATCCGCTGCGCATGAGCCCCAGCGCCCGGCAGGCATACGTGTACATTGCCGAAGCGCTGGCCGTGTTGATGGTGGTGCATTTGCGGTTGACAAAACCAGAATTGTTCAATTTTGGAATCATTCGTAATTATTGGATGTACCTGATAATGGGCGCGGCCTTTGCGGGGGCCGGTCTGAGCGAATGGTTTTATCGCCGAAAACTGCCCGTGCTAAGCTTGCCGTTGGAGCGCACGGC
>JBEKSO010000231.1:0-6964 GCA_049516935.1 Thermoguttaceae bacterium | reverse complement strand
TAACTTCGACCGTCATTCCCGTGGAGCGCTGTATTTCCGAGGTGGCTTCTTTATTCAAATCAGGGAGCCTAGCCTTGACCGTGAGCCGGCCGTTTTGGCCGTAGCGGAATGTGACGTCGATGGGAGTCCGGGCGGGCAGGCCGCGGGGCAGATCGCGAATAACGCATTTGCCGATGGGAGTGGCATCGTTGCCGCTGGCGTCGCCGCCCTCGACTACGTTGACGGCCACGGCGGCCTGATTTGCCTTGTGCGTGGCAAAGCGGGATGTTTTCACGGCCGGCAAGGGCGTGTTGCGGGGTATCATCACGCGATTGCGGGGCAAGCCGGTCGCCTTTTCGATTCCCAATACGCCGAGACTGTGAGAATTCACGTTGCGGACCGAGAACTCGGGGCGATCGGCCGTCTTGGCGGCCATGACCAGTCCGGCGTAAATGGCCGCGCCGTGGGCGACCGATTCGTCGGCCGACAAGGATCGGTCGGGTTTCTTGCCGGAGAGTTCCTCGAGCATCTTCTGGACCATGGGCATACGTGTCAACCCGCCGACCAGCAAGAGGCGGGTGATGTCATCCCATTTCAAGTTTCGTTCCTGCATAAGATTGACCACGGTGAAGCGGGTGCGATCGAGGAGATCGGCCGTCAACTCTTCGAAATGCGCTCGGGTAAGCGGCACTTGAACCATGAAGCCCGCGTGCTCGAAGGTGATTGTGGTCTGATCGCGCGCCGACAGGGTGCGTTTTGCGTCGTCGGCCTCGCGGAGCAGGCGTTGGAAACCGGCGGGGTGTGCCTTGGGATTGATGCCCCGATTTTTTTTAGTGAACTCGGAAGCCACATAATCGGCGATGCGTTGGTCCCAGTCGATGCCGCCCAGATACACGTCGCCGGCTGTGGCCACGGCGTCGTAGTGGTTGCCGTCGATGTCCATCAGGGTCACGTCGAAGGTGCCGCCGCCGAGGTCATACACGAGTATTTTTTCATGTTCCCTGGATTCGCCCTTGGGCGAGAGGAAACCTTGCTGGACGCCATAGGCGATGGCGGCGGCGGTGGGTTCGTTGATGATGTCGATGACCTCCAGACCGGCAAGCGAGCCCGCGTCCTGGGTGGCCTTGCGCCGCGGTTCATTGAAAAAGGCGGGGACCGTGATGACGACCTTGCGGAAATCGCCGAGTTTCAAAGAGGCGTCGCGGCGGAGTTTATCGAGAATGAACGATTGAATGACTTCGGGCGGGATGTGTTCGCCGTGGATCGGTTTTCCATAGAATGTGCAGCCCATTTCGCGTTTCATGAACTGGGCCACGTCTTCCGGGGCGGCAATCGCCGCTTTGATGGCTTCTTTGCCGACGATGATATTATTTCCGTCGAAGAAAACCGCGCTGGGCGTAATCAGATCGCCCTCGGCGTTGGGAATCGTCCAGGGCCTTCCGCTGGGATCGAGATGGGCGACGACGGAGAAAGTGGTTCCCAGATCAATGCCGACAGGGGGCTGATTTGAGCCATGCATAGTCCGGCCTGCGGAGGAGTTTCCAGGTAATCGGGTACATTCCAGTTCGAGTGGGATTGCACTGCCAGCAGCGTCAGGTAATATACAAATAGTATACTATCTGCTGAAATTATTAACAAGTATGCCCCATGGGCGGGGACGCGGCGTTTTTGTAGCAGGCACACTCCGTGTGCCGGCGCCCGACGGCCCAACAGCCTGTCCATGCAAGCGTGGGCATGGCGCCAGCCAACGTCGAAAAAATCAAAACGGCACACGGAGTGTGCCTACTACATTGCATTTTGTAAATGATTACAAAATATATAAGAGAAACCTTTGATGTTCGATCCATATCATAAATGGCTGGGCATCCCTCCTAAAGATCAACCGCCGAATTATTACCGGCTGCTGGCGATCGACGCGTTTGAATCCGACCCGGAAGTGATCGACGCGGCGGCAAACAGGCAGATGGCTTACGTGCAGCAAAGGGCGACGGGCGAACATATCGCTGAGTCGCAGAAGTTGCTCAACGAACTGTCTGCCGCCCGATTGTGCCTGCTCGACAAGAAAAAAAAGGCGGCTTATGATTTGCAACTGAAGGTGAATCTCAAGCAACAGGCCAGGCGAGTTGGAGGAGGTCAAGAAAAGCCGCCCAGGATGCCTCCATTGGCCGGCTTAAAATCGACGGCGACTTTGACAGACCGGGCACAAGCCCCGCCGGTTGTGGGAGCCCAACCGCCATCGGCCGAAGACATGCCGGAGGAAGATTCTCCTTTTTCCCAGAGTTTGCGGTGGATGCGTGTAATCTTTTTCGTCTTGGGAGGCGGTCTTTTTCTGTTTATAACCCTGGTGATTTTTCTATACCTCATGCCGGGCCCGGAAAAGGATCATAACAATATAGCGGACTCGGCGGCTGAGGATGTTCAGACCGGCAATGCAAAGGACAATCGGACTGAAAAGCCGCCCAAAAGCGCAGGCACGGCCATTTACGACGTGGAGATCGACCCTCCTTCGGCTACCATTGCCATCCAGAACAACATGGGAACTATTACCGGGACTGGCCGGACGAGGCAAATCCGTTTCGATAATATTCCCTGGCGGAGTTATGTGAATGTCACTGCGTCCGGCGAGGGTTTTAAGCCATACAGTCGATTGCTGGCCCCCAGGCCCGGCCAGAACGAGAAACTGTCGATTGTGCTGCAAAAAGAAGCAACGGCGCCGTTGACCAGTTCAAGCGTTAATCCCCCGCAACCAACGGCGAATGTTACAAGCAACACACCGCCGGCCAGTCCGAATAATCCGCCGCTCAATCCAACGATAAGAATCAATCGGCCCATTGACGCCAGGCCTGAATCCGTTCCAAGCGCGGTTGAAACGCCGAAGACGGAGCGCCGCAAGGTGTTTGTATTCGACGGAGAATCGGCCATTGTGACGCCGGTTCAGCGGTCATTGCCCTCGACCGTGGAAGCCTGGATTTGGTTTCCGGCGCCGGCCGAAAACGCCGAGATGTTTGTTTTTGGCAGCGACGACGCCAAACTATCCACGGGTGGACTGGGCGTGTGCGTCGGCAAGAACGGTCAATTGGGCGGGCGGCGCACGCAAAAAAACAAAGATCTGCGGGACTTTTGGACGGGTGAATTTCTGCCGATTCGGAAATGGACGCATCTGGCGGTGACCTTTGACGACGAAAAAATCCGTTTCTTCGTGGACGGCCGCTTGGTTCACACCGATAAAGGCGCACAAAAGGCGGTTCCCGCCATGTTCGTCGTGGGCTATATAGGCATTGTATACAACATAAGACAATACAATCCTAAATACACTTTTGTGGGAAAGATCCGCGAGGTGCGGATTACCTCCGGCATTCGCTACGACGGCGAGTTCCGGCCGCCCTTCGATTTCAATAAAAATCAGGACAAGGAAGGGATCAAGACAAGCCTTATATATGATGCCTCGAATGCCAGGGGCGACTTGATCGCGGACTCAAGCGGCAATAAAAAAGATGGCACGGGATTCAATATCAAGATCGTGGAAGAGGAATTTCCAATACAATAATCAGTTTCAGGGACTTTGAGATATTCCCGGGCTATTGGGTATTAGGTAACAAGCGTCACATTCAATAGCCGGCGGTCAACGACCGCCGGAATATTAACGAATTGCCACCGGCGGCTGTTTGCCGCCGGCTATTGCGTGTAAAATTAGTTTTATGATTCTGGATAAATACTCACAGTTCTAAACGGAGAATTAACATGCCTCGAACGATCCTATTGTTTGTCTTTTACGTGGTTTGCTCTTGCGGTCAGGTCCTGGCGCAGACTGCCGATAGTAAAGATTTAGGCCGCCTCGCTCAGCCTGAGCGTGCGTTAATAATGTCACCTACTGCGGCATTGGCAATCGGGAAAGCGCCAGCGGTATACAACGTGCGGGATTATGGGGCCGTGGGCGACGGGAAAACTCTGGATAGCCCGGCCATCAACCGCGCTATCGAAGAATGCTCCAAGGCCGGCGGGGGCACGGTCTGCCTGCCTGCCGGCACATATCTAAGCGGCAGCATACATCTAACGAGCAACCTCAATCTGCTGATCGACGCAGGCGCGACCATCCTTGGCGCGCCGCAGGACATGAAAGCCTACGACCCGGCCGAGCCTTTCGAGGGCCCAGCATATCAAGACGGCGGGCACACGTATTTCCATAACAGCTTGATTTGGGGGGAAAACATCACGAATGTGTCGATTACGGGCCAGGGCATGATCAACGGCGGCGGGCTGGTTTTCAATGCCAATATTCTAGACACGATCAGCGGTTTTTCGAACTTCGGCCGGGCGAATCCCGTACCAGTGCCGACGATTTCAGAGCCGGTGCGCCAGGGCAACAAGTCCATAGCGCTGAAGTTGTGCCGGAATGTTTTGATCCGCGACATCACGATCTACCACGGCGGCCATTTTGCCGTCCTGGCAACGGGCTGCGACAACATGACCGTCGACAACGTGACCATGGACACCAACCGCGACGGCCTGGACATCGACTGCTGCCGCAATGTTATGGTTTCGAATTGCCGCATTAATTCGCCAAACGACGACGCCTTGTGCCCGAAAAGCTCCTTCGCCTTGGGCAAAAACGTGATCACGGAGAATTTGATGATCGTCAACTGCCAGGTATCCGGATTCCAGGAAGGCACGCTTTTGGACGGCCGGATGCTGCCGAGTGAAAAAAAGAACGGCCGGATCAAATTCGGCACGGAAGCCAACGGTGGTTTCCGCAATGTCACCGTTGCCAATTGCACGTCGCGCGGATGCCGGGGGATCGCCCTGGAAGAAGTCGACGGGGGCATCATGGAGAACATCAGCATCTCGAACATCACCATGATGGACGTCGCGGTATATCCGATTTACATCACGCTGGGCCGGCGCAACCGCGGTCCTGATGTCAAGGCTGCGAGTTCCGCCCGGAATATCAGCATCAGCAACGTGATTGCCACGGGCATAGAGCCGTTCAGCGGCATACAGATCACCGGCCTGCCCGGCCACGACATCGAAGGCGTTCGGCTGGAGAACATCCGGCTTGTTTTCAAGGGTGGAGGGAAGAAGGAGGATGCCGCACGGGTCCCGCCGGAGTTGGGCACGATGTATCCGGAGCCCAGGCGAGTGGGCGTCATGCCCGCTTACGGAGTCTTTGCCCGGCACGTCCGCGACCTGGAACTGGCGAACATCCGTCTGATCTTTGAGAGCGAGGATCTGCGCCCGGCAATAGTTTGCGACGACGTGGACGGGCTGGAGATCGACAATTTCAAGACGCAAGTTGCAGACGGCGTGTCGGCGGCCAGATTCGAGGCTGTCAAACGGATTGTAATTCGCAACTCGCCTATGCTCCTGAAATTGGATGCCCCGGCAACGGAACCAGCGGCAAAATAAAGGTTTAATGCAGGCGCCGGAACTCTTCCGGCGAGAGTCCGAAGACTTTTTTGAAGGCCCGGGAAAAGTGGAATGGATCGTTGAATCCCAGTTGCGCGGCCGCCTGTTTTACCAGAAGTTCGGGATTCTGCAGCCGCTCGGCGGCCAGGTTCATTTTCAAACGCATGAGGAATTGATAGGGACTTTGGTGGGCATAGCGGCGGAATAGGCGGCACAAGTAGGCGGGATCGACGCGGCATTCACGCGACACTTCGGCCATGCTCCGCAGCCGCGCATGGTTGGCCCAGATGTACCGGTGACAGCGTTGATATGTGGCAAAGGCCGGGGTCTCCACTCCATGCCAGGGCATTAATGACTCGGCGATCTTGAGGATCAGGTATTCCAGGAGTTTTACGCATAAAGATGGCGAGAAGAAGGTGTGCCTCAAACCGTTGCGGATCAGCTCGTCGAAAACGTCTTGAATTTCGGCTGGGGCGTAAACCCGACCGATGTGTCCCGGCGCCAATGAATGTTGCTGCAACATATCCAGGGCCTGCGGTCCGGTACAGGCAATGAAATATTTGCCCAGCGGATCGTCGGCGAAGGTGGTGAAGTCGTGGGGAACGCCCGGGCCGTATGTGAAAACCGTGCCCACGGTCAGGGGGTAATCCTGGCCGTCCAAGGTTACGGAACCCTTTCCCCGGGCTACGAACTCGATGGTGTAATAGGGAAAATTCATGCGGTGGATGGCATAGTCGGTGGCACACTGTTCGTAACCGCCGCAGACCACGGCGATGGGCTCAGTGGGCGGAGGGGCAAGATCCAGATAGAACCTTTGCGCCTCGCGAACCTGGAGCGAAAAAAAGTCCGGCTCTTTATGCGGCTGAACTTGAGTATTGGGTAAGCGGTCCATAAAACATGTCAATAATAGTCATGCGGCTGCCAAGTTGTAGCATGGTTGCCTTTATAATAACCAAAATTTATCTTATTGGCAAGACAATTTTAGTAATGGCGGGGCAAATTGATCAAATTGGCTTAGTATGGATATTCGAGGATTTTACATTTTGGATATGGGGAACGGGCCTTACAAGGCCATCTTTTTCCCCAAACATTCCAACGATCGATAAAGTGCTTTGAGAATTTGATGAAAATACTTGTCCGCCGTCATCTTCCCGTCATGTTGGCCCTTTAGGATATGGCCGACATGCTTTTGTGGCATGTTGAACGCCTTATTGACGTTTGAATGGCGAATGAACCGAGGCCGACCAACGGGAGGCCGGAAAATACAACAAAAAGGTTGTCTTGTCGGACCATTATCTAAGCAAACATCAATAAAAAGGTTGTTCCCGGATAGGCCCGCATAATGTGGGGAAAACATGATTTTTATTCAAGGAGTCCACAGTATGAAAAAGTTGTTGTCAATTGGAATTGCCGCTCTCATGCTGATTGTGGGAGCATTTGTGGTTTGTCATGCACAAACCCAAGGAACCACGGCCTTGGATAAGGTTCCGGATCCGGTAATGAAGACCTTCAAAAGCACATTTCCCGATGGCAAGATTTTCAAGGTGGATGTGGATGTGGAGAACGGGGTAACCGTCTACGA
>JBEKSO010000230.1:0-6994 GCA_049516935.1 Thermoguttaceae bacterium | reverse complement strand
TCTGAATAATCCGTGCTGGTCGCGGCTTTATGGATTAGTTGACGTTTTGATCGGTCTGGGCGCGCCGCCAGGCGATGTACAGCCAGCCATCGTTGGATTGGACATCGACGGGCAGCATCTTGCCTACTTTTTTCAGGTTTCCGGAGAAGAAGAATCCATCGCCGATGATTGGGTTTTCAAATGATTTTCGCAATCGCCTGGTCATATGGGCTTTTATGCCGGTCTCCCTGGGAGTTAGTACGCCCTTTTTGGGTTTATGATCTCTATCATAGAAGATATATTGAAAATCTTCTTGGAAATTGTCTTGGACAAATTTCTGCCGGACGGCATTAAAACCGGTATCTGTTTTTACTATTTTGTAGCTTATGATAACATCCATGCCGCCTTCGTCCGGTTTGTCGCCATATTGGCTATCGCCGTTTTCGAATTGAGTGCCCCGGATGAGAATTTTGAAGCCTGCGTCGCTAAACGTGACGGAAATAGGTTGCCGGATGGCAAAGGTGATGATCCAAGGCGGCTCGTTTTCGTCGCGTTTCATTTTATCCGGCAGCTTGCCGAAGGTATTGATAAATGCCTGCTGGAAATCGTCTTCATTGACGGTCATGCCGCCCAGGGCGTCCAGGGCGAAATTGTTGATCAGTGATTCGTGCACGCGCAGCACCAGGTCGGTCTTTATGGCGCTGGGCGGGGGAGTGGGAGCAGCCAGAAGCGAGTTGCCGGTTTCCAATGACACCGTCCGCATTGTCTCTTTATCGGTGCTGATCTTTAATTGTTCGGGAAATAATTTGTGATCCACCAGCGGATTGCGGTACTTTTTAAGGTAATTTTCTTGGGCCTTGTCCAACTGCTCCGCGGCCTTCTCGTCCACGCGCTTGTTCACCCGCACCTCGGCATGTTGCGAGGCAATGCATTCGGCGGTCGATTTTTGCTGGCCGGCTCTTTTCCAGGCGGCATGTTCGACGATTTTCCGGCGGGCTTGAATGTCGTTAATGCAGGTTTGCGTGACGGCGTTGGATGCGGCCGGGCAGGAAAAAATGCCATATTCATTTATCCACACCCGTTTGCAGGCCCCGATGCAAGTTGTGCCGGTGGAAAAAATGCAAACCGGCGGATGAGATCCGACGGTTGCGCTGTAGGTGGTGGCGAACAGCAGCGTGTTGAATACGCCCATATTATCATCGGGAATCAATTCCGCCGTGGTGTGGCCCACGGTATGGCCCGATCCGGAAAGCGACGTGCCCAGGATACAGTCGCAAATTCCGGCATTATCGTCGACCGGATCGCCGACGGCGGCCTGGACAAACTCGGCCGAGGCTTCCCCATACATGTTCGGTCGGTTGAACCGCTGTTGAACGGCCTTGACCAGTTCCGGCGCCTGTTGCCGAATTTGCAGCCAGCGCAACGATTCGCTGATACCCAGCGTGTTTTCCGTGGTCGGCTTAACGGCAAAGGCCTGCAAATAATTTATCAGATTATCCAGTGTGCGCTCGTATGTGGCTTTTGTCCTGGGATTGTCGATGGCTTCGTCCACCTTGAGCAGGCGCCACAAGGTCCAGCGAACGTCGACAAACCATACCAATCCCAACCCCTCATTCCCCGAGAAATACCGGCTGGAAATCTCGTTTAATGCCTTCTGATCCAGGGCGCCTTCCTTTTGCAGCTCCTTTTGCAGCGTTTCACAAAGCAGGTATTTACTCCAGTCCTGGCCGTTGTCGCCGGCCGATTTCAATTTTGCATCGAGCCGGGCAAGGGCCTCGACCAGTTCGGCTTTCACCGAATTGAGGTCTTCTTTGGTTAGCGGACGAAATTGAGATTTCGCCTCCCGGCAAGCGGCAATGATTCCTTCCAGCGACTCTTCTTTCGCGGTAACCGGCTGATCGCCAACAGCGATGTTCGTCACGGCCGGCATTGACAATAATAATGTCCCTGCAACAGTCAGGCACGTCCTGTACATGTTCATCCTGATGTTCCTTAATAATTATGGAACGGCACACGGAGTGTGCCTACTACATAATGGCGGCACATCCCAGTGCGCCTACTATGTTGGATTACGAATAGTTAATCCGGGTTATAGACATGAGATTTTGCTTCGCTAAACTAATGCCATTTTATCAGCCGTCAAACTTGACCCTAACTACCTGTCCTCAAAAACCGCTAAAACCGCCGATGGTTGACCAGCTTACCACTAAGAGTCAATAGCAACAAGGGTCTTTGATTATTCGGGAAATCTGATCGCAAAAGTATTTGATAAAAATGCCTTATGCCAAAAGCCGTATAATCGTTTTTCAGACCGGGAGATGAATCAAATACCCCCCCATATAACCCCACCTGTACGCCAATAATTCAAGCATCAAGGACCAGCATCTTCACCCGCCTATCTATAAAACACACGGATGGTTACCCATCGAATGGGTAATTTGGCGTCGTTCTTAACGCCTATAAGATAGAGCCGGATGAGATGAAGCATTTTAATATTTTTAACGCATTGTTATGTCAATTAATTTTTTGTTTATTGGACTTTCCCTGTGTGTCTCTCAAGTTTCACTGCCCGAGCCAAAAACCGAGACTGCGCCGATCGTGTGGCACGATGATTACTCCCGGGCCGTGGAGGACGCCCAGCAGCAGGGCAAAATGCTGTTGATTTATTTTTGCGATCCCGGCTGCGGCTGCAATCGCTTCCAGGCGGAAACGCTGGACGATCCGGCGGTGTGTTCCAAGCTGCAAGACTACGTTTGCTTGCGGGCGCCCCTGGACGCCTCGATTATATCGGACGGCAAAAAAACGGTCTTGTTGGAGCACGCGGCGTTCAAGGAAATGCTGGGCAAACCGGGCATTGCCATTATCGACTATCGGAGCGGAGATTCGCCGGAATACGGCCGGGTGGTGAGCACGTTTCCCATTACGGGAGGTCTTTGGTACACGCCGGAAAAGATGGCGGTGATTCTCGATCTGCCGCCCGGCACACTAACGCAGCGCACGCTGATTTACGCCGTGCGAACCCATCCCGAAAAGCCGGCCAGCACCGGGGGCGAAGCTAGTTCCTATTTACTCGAGGAAGCCCGGAATCAATCGCAATACCAGGCCGACATTCGCCTTCAGGGGCATCATTTTTGGGAATCGCGTTTTCATCGCATCTGCTCGCGGCTGAACAGCTCGTCGGCCAGCGAGGTTTGCGCCGAAAGTTGGCCGGGCCAGAATTTAGTCGATGCGGCCGTCGAGTGCGTCCACTCCTGGCGGCAGTCGGCCGGGCATTGGAACGCGGTTCGATCGCCCCAGCGCCTCTTCGGTTATGACATGAAACGCGGCGCCAACGGCGTTTGGTACGCCACGGGAATTTTCGGCGGCTGATTATCAACCCGCGGATTTCAGAAATTCACACGCCTTACAATGCGCAGAAGTTGCGCAAAGACGTAATCAGAAATTGACTTTGAATGGCGCGTATTCTGGCGCGCTCTTGAATGGCTGCCCGCTTCGCTGGAGTCATAATGCCCACTTTTTCTTGCTTCAAGCTTTGGAGCTCATCCTTGACTTGCCGCTTGAATACGCCTTCGTTGAGCTTTAATTCGGTTTCCAGCCCATCCACTTCATCCAGCAGTTTTTGGGCAACCTTATCGGCGGAGGCTTGCTCCAGGGAAGAGAAGCTCTTTTTCAAGTCGCCGTTGCCGCACAGATGAACGCCGTTGACCGTGTCATGATCTATTTCCAAGACCATTTGCAGGGCATTGTCTTTAAAATAGCAGCAAAAGCCGTTGCGGACGCCTTTTTCGTACTGGCACCAATAAATGCGTTCGCCTTTTTCGTTCCATAATTTGATTATGCCGTCGATGGCGCCATCGGCATAGACGGCGTAAGTCTTCGGTTTGTGATCTTCATAAAAGGCCATGGTAATGCCGTTCAAGACGCCCTTGTTATGGGTTGTCAAGGCCGAGATTTGACCGCTGGGATAAAATATGCACAGCACCGGATCGTCCTTGCCTGGATCCTTGAATAAATCGGCGAGCGAGCTTAACTCGACCTTGAACAAGCGGGCCTTAAAGATTTTTCCGGAAGGCAAGTTCAGGCTTGTGATCTCGGGCGGCGCGGCGGACGCTTTTTCGCCGGACCGGTCCGTGGCATTAGCCGCCGTTGCCGCATCCGGCGGATTGCTCTTCTCGGATCCGGCCGCCACAGCGGAATCGGGCGGCGCCGGCGGGAGCGCAGCCTTAGCATCTCTTTCACCCGGCGGAGGAGCAGGGGTATTTTCGTTGCCGGAATTCTCGCCTGTATTTGCCGGGTTTTCAGATCTGGCTCCCGGAATGACTCTTGTTCTGGTAAGGCGCTCCGGCACTTTTTCCCCGGATGAACCCGTGACTTTCGCAATCAGGTAGGAAGATTTATCGACGACAAACGCCAAAAGGCTTTTGCCGTTGGCCAAAACAATCAGTAAAATGACGATTCCTACCGTTGCGCATGCCAATTTAACGATGGTTGACGTTACCTTTCTATGATGGCGCAGCCAATCCAAGGACTCTTTTATAATCACGATTGGGTTTATGCTGTAGTCGGTATTGCTGTCTTGCGCCGGCGGCGGTTGAGCCGCCTGCGGCGGGGCCTGGCGAATTGGCAATGATTGAGCCGCCGAAGGCGGGGCCCGGCGATCTGGCAATGCTTGGGCCACCGGCAGCGATTGCGCATTCTGGTGCCGCAATTGCAGTTTCAGCGAAGCGTCGTATTCCGCCTTTTTCTCGGAATCGAGCAAGTAATCTCTGACGGCAATGATCTTTTTTTGCAGCTTTTGGGATATAAGCGCATATTCCCCGCTTTGAAACGACCGCACGTGCCCTATCCGCTGCTCGGCGGCAATGGCGATCACTTCCGCATCGGCTTCATAGAGTTCGATGCCCAGCAACCTGTAAAAATTGGGCGGCTGATCCTTGGGCGGGATGCCCAGCCATTTATAATAAGGATCGAATTTTTCTGCCATGATTTATTCGTCCCCTATTTTTTCCCAACGCCGTTAGAAAAGAGAAACTACAACCTGATATTGTAATCCATTATGACAATATAGATAGTATACCAGGCTGCATTTTTTTCTACAATAGAGGGGGGGTAATTGACAAAGTTCCCTCCCAGGCAATAAGTACCCTCCTGCCCTGCTAATCTCAGAATTATGTCGCTTGGTGGAGTTGGACGGCGGATATGCGATATAACTGTTTTTTTCCCGCTTTACTCGATTAATTTGCTTTTATCCACCAGTTGGCCGTCGTTGCGGACGCCCAATAGGTAATGCAATTCCATGTCGATGTCATAACTGATGGTATGCACAGAGCCATCGCATAACGACGCTTGCCAGGTAGTTGGATGTGCGCTGCCGAATGAAAAGTAGTCGTAATCGAAGTACGTTCGCATGTCTTTTAAGGGCGGGAGATAAAGGGGTGGCTGCGGCTTGCCGTCCTTGTATTCAATAAGCGCCACATTGCGGGCGATGTCGATAGAGTCGCCCTGGCAAAGGCTGGCATTGTCGCCGGGATCTTGTCCCGAGGTATATTCTTGGGAATTGACGTATTTTTCACCCACAAGATAAGTGTTGCTCAATCCGTCGGAAATATCCGTTGCCTTGATCGTGCTGCGGACAAAGGAAATGCCGTTTATCCGCGCGGGATCGGGCCATTTGTATTTTGGATCGTCATAAGATTTCGGCCCGTCTCCGGCATCGACGTCGGCGGAGAAAACGCCGCGGTTTATTGCATAATCGGTGCGCGCGGCTGAATCGGCCCAATCGGCGTTAAAGGTTTTCGGATCAAGGCCCGGATGGTAAGGATATAATTCCGCGGTCCGTCGAGTGGGACAGATGAACTCGGGCATGGGTATGGCAATCATTTTCGCGGCCGCGGCGAATTTGTCGGGTCCTGTCATGCCCGCGCCCAAATTGTGCAATATGCCTTGTTCCAGATAAGGCAGAATGTTGTAGGCCCAGCCGCCCGGCTGTTTTTCCGCAATGCCTTGGTCGGGATCGCCTACCCACATCCGCCCCCAACCACCCGTGGGAAAGTGTTTTGTCGCGTTCTCGTGATTTAGTATGGCCAGACTGATTTGCTTGAGGTTGTTTATGCACTGTAGTCTTCTTCCCGATTCCCGGGCAGCTTGCACAGCGGGCAATAGCATACCGATTAGTATGCCAATAATTGCGATAACCACCAGCATTTCGACAAGGGTGAACCCCCTGGCACGTAACCGGCTCATTTTTCTTTCCGTCCCTTGTCTGAATTCCAATGTGTTGATAGGGCAAGCTGGTGGGTTAGCCAATAAATCCTTATCTTTAAATTATACTACTAATGACTAAATCTACACCAATAAAGTGAAATTACACAACTACTAACACCCAAAAAAGAATCCACTAAAAATGTGCCGCCATGGAATCCGTCCTGTTAGAACAAGCGAGGAAATGTAATTACCCCGCCGATCCATTCACCAGATGGGGGGGTATTTGGAGCACGTAATGAAATGGGTTAAGGAGTCATCCAATATTCCTGTTTTTCAGCCTTTTTGCAGGTGTTTCAGGAGCCAGACCCCTAATTTTGTCGGAATCTTGATATATTAACAATGATAATAGCTTGGCAGGTTTCCGTTTTGCAACAATTCATGTTGCAAAAAATCTCCATTTTGCCCAAAGTATATGTAACTGTTTTTGCAGCGGAGACTTACCAGCGAGGCTGTGGGGAACACACGCACACCTGCCAGGCCGAGGATTGGGCCATGAGGCGTTCAGGGGTGAATTATCGAAAGACTGTTCTCATGGCGATATTTAGCGCCATGATTGCCGGAGGGTGTAATTCACTGAAAACGTCCGGAATCGACCCCACGGGCGAGCATGTCCTGGCCGCGCCGCCGGCCGGCGCCATACCGCCGTATCCGAATCCTTACCAAGCCCCGCCACCCAGCCCCCTGCCTGCCGATCCGGTGACATTAATACTTACTCCCAGCATTACCGCGGCGCCTGTGGGCAGCGAGGTCC
>JBEKSO010000229.1:0-9885 GCA_049516935.1 Thermoguttaceae bacterium | reverse complement strand
AGAACGGCGGCGGGCGAGCCGAATCGCTCCAAGAGCGCCATTCGGGTCCGCGGCCCGACGCCGGAGATCAGCGATAGCCGCAGCATGTCGAGCAGATCTGGATCGCTGGATTCCATGGAAGAATTCTCCATTTCGGCCATTGTTTGCTCCAACGGTTGTTGCCCAGGATAAGGAAACGACCGGGTGACAGTATATCGTGCGGTTAAGTCTGTGTGTAGCGGGGGAGGCCGCGGATATTCCGGCATCAAACCAGCCGTGTATTCACGGCGGGCTAAATAAATCGTGTGTGCTGCGGCTTGTCACTGTGATTCTTTGATGATATATATAAGTTTCGGTTGCGGAAATTGGGTGCCATGCCCACGCTTGTCGTGGGCATGTCGGAAGTAAAAAAAGTTGCTGCATGGCCAGGCAAGCGTGGCCATGGCGCCCGCTGTGATTCTTTGATGATATACATAACAACCATGGGTAGCGTCAACCAACTGCTTTTTGTCAAGCGGCACGCCTCGGAATTGGCCGGGCCGTTTTTGGAAGTGGGATCAAAAGACTACGGCAATACACAGGACTTGCGTTCGGTTTTTCACGGCCGGGGCGAATACGTGGGGGCGGATATCGAGACCGGGCCGGGCGTTGACGTGACGCTGGATTTTACACGGCCGTTCGCGGAAGTCGATAGCCGACTGTCCGGGCGGCGATTCGGCGCGATCTTTTGCCTTTCGGTAATGGAACACTGTACCCAGCCCTTCGCCATGGCCGAAAATTTAACGCGCCTGTTGCTGCAGGGCGGAAAACTGTGCATCAGCGTGCCGTTTGCATATCAGTTTCACGCCTATCCGTCCGATTTTTGGCGGTTCACCTATGAAGGCGTCAAGGTTCTATTCCCCCGCCTGCAATTCGATTTGAAACAAGGCGCGGCGGCGACTTCCAGAACCGGCGAATTCAAGCCGCTGGACAAAGAATTGGGAAAGATCAGCTTCGGCTCGAAATGGCACAGGCGCCAAGGACATTTCTTGCGGGGCGTGGTGGCAAAAACGTTGGGCTTGTTAGGGCAAATCGGCATCTTGAGCTGGTTGGCAGGCTATCCGTATGTGATGTCGCCCACGGAAGTGATGATGATTGGAACATTACCTAACGAAATAAATTCTTCTCCGTCTTAATAGACTTCATCGTGAGTTCCCGCAGTTTGTAAAAGAATGGCCTCTCGTCCGTCGTATTGCACGAATTCAAAAATAATTCTCATGTCATATCCAACGCTACATGCCCATGATTCTTCATAAGCGCCTTTAAGCTTATGTGTTTTGAGGCTAGGCTGAAATGCATCCTCCTCGAGCAATTTCAAAGTCATTCGCAATTGAACAGCGGCTGGAGTGTTCTTTTTAATCAGCCGTTTTGCTGCGCGGATGAAGACATTGGATCGCAATAACACCCTTCTCACGATTCGATCTCATCCATGATTTGTTGGGTGGTTGTGGGCCGACAAAGACCTTCGACAAATTCCTTGCGAGATTCCTGAATTTCCAAAGCCATTCTTTTGCGAGATAATTCGACCATCCTATGGGAGATTATGTCCAATAGGACTTGCTGCTCATCCAGCGATAGACTGCCAACCGCTTCTAATACTTCACCAAAGGAAATAGTTTTTTCCATGAGCGGCACCATTAAGTATTATTTGCATCAGTTATGCTAACAACACTAATTGTAACTTTAAAATTACTATACGTCAAGAAAAGATAAAACTGCATATACCGCGGAATAATTAGCCTTCCAGGGCCGCGCGGATGTCATCGGTATGGACGTCATCGACCAGTTCGACGCTGCCCAAACGGCTGGGCAGGACGAAACGGAGCTTGCCGTGCTGGACTTTTTTGTCGTGCATCATTGCCGAGAGGATCTTGTCCGGATCGAGCGGGGGAGTGTTCACCGGCAATTCCAGGGTTTCCAATAATTTGTATTGGCGCTGGACAAACTTCTTATCGACACGGCCTAATATTTCCGCCAGCCGGGCTGCGCAACACATGCCGATGGCCACCGCCTCGCCGTGCAGCAGGTTGCCGTATCCGCTCAGGGATTCAAAGGCATGGGCGAAGGTGTGGCCGTAATTCAACACCGCGCGCAGTCCGCTTTCTTCGAATTCGTCTTTTTCCACAATGCCGGCCTTCAACCGGCAGCAGCGGGCGATAACCTCGACGAGCACGTCTCGATTTTTTTGGTTGACGGCCTGCGCATTGGCTTCGAGATATGCGAAAAACTCGGCGTCCAGGATCACCCCGTATTTGACGACTTCGGCCAGGCCGGAGCGGTATTCTTTTATGGGCAGAGTATCCAGGGTGGCGGCGTCGATGAACACGCCGACGGGCTGATAAAAACTGCCCACCATGTTTTTGGCCTCGGGCAGGTTGATGCCTACCTTGCCGCCCACGGAACTATCGACCTGGGCCACCAGGGACGTTGCCACTTGGAAGAACCGCAGGCCCCGGGCGTAAGTGGCGGCAACAAATCCGGCCAGATCGCCCACCACGCCGCCGCCGACGGCCACCACTATGCTCTTGCGGTCCGCGCCCAATTCCAAAAGACCCTGCCACAAGCCGGACGCCAGTTCGACCGACTTGCTCGGCTCGCCGGGCTGGATGGATATCATATCAGTATCAATTCCCTCGTTCACCAGGCTTTCGGTCGCCTTAATGGCGTGCAATTCTTGCACATTGTCATCGGTAATCACCACGGCATGGGTTGCCCGGCCTCGCTCGATTACAAACTTGCCCAGCTCGGCAAGATTATCTGCGCCGATGTGGATGTCATAGCTCCGCCCGGTAAGGTTTACATGCACGGTTTGGACTTTAGAAGGCATGAAACTTCCTTTAGTTTAGGTCATTATGTTGGGGCGGCAGTTTAACTGCCGCCCCAACATAGAAGCCCCGGCGCTAGTGCCGGGAGGTGTTACTTCAAACGTTCCAAATCCTCGGGCGTAACGGTGATTTGGCGGCAGAAGCCTGTGTGGAGCCGAATATATGCCAATTCCACGGCCTGGGCGGGATTGGCATGCAAAAACGTTTCCATCCGCTCCCGCTCGGCTTTTGCGGTCGGGGCGTTTTCCAATGTGTCGGGCCAAATCGTTTTTCGTTCGATTACCAGGGCTTCTCGATAAGGGTCGATGGCGTTGGGCATGGAATAGGGTTCGGGGTTCAGGGTTCAGGACAGTGGAGCCAATTATTCTATTCCAACCAACGGTTGTTCCGCAATTGGGCCATTACGCCCGATCGAAGGGAAAGGCAATTACATCGGCCAGGGTTTTTGCCCCGGCAACAAGCATCACAAGGCGGTCAAAGCCCAGGGCCACGCCTACCGCGGGCGGCAGGCCCGATTCCATGGCCGCCAACAACCGGCTTTGCTCGGGCAAAGCCGGTTTGCCTTCTGCGGCCCGGCGGCGGTTGTTTTCCCGGTTTCGCAGCCTTAACTCCTCTGGATCTAATAATTCGTGGTAGCCGTTGGCCAATTCAATGCCCGAGACGTACAACTCAAACCTTTCGGCCACCGGAGGATCGTCATTTCGGATGAGGCTCAGTGCCGCCTGAGTGGCCGGATAATCGTACAACAGCACGGGGCGGTCGAGCCCCAAATGCGGCTGCACACGTTCGATCAAGAGCAATTCGAGCCAGCCGTCGCGATCATCTCTTGCAAGACTGGCCGGGGGCTGGATGCCTTGCTTCCCGGTGGCCGCTATCAGGGCTGCCGTATCCGACGAATGCGGATCAACTCCCGCATGTTCGATAAACGCCTCCCGGTAGCTGATTTGCCGGGCTGGTCCGCGCCCCAGCATTATCTCGGCCAGGTCGCTGGTAAACCGCATTCCTTCGGCCATCGCGTCGCCCGCGCGATACCACTCGACCATCGTAAACTCGGGATTGTGAAGCGCCCCTTGTTCGCCCTCTCGAAAGACCCGGGATATCTGATAAATCGCCTTTGCACCGGCGGCAAGCAGGCGTTTCATGGCGAACTCGGGCGAGGTTTGCAGCCACATGCGGCGGGGCGCTTTTTCCGGCCCTAGGGGTATCTCGATATGAAAAGGGTCCAAATGCCGATCGATGACCGTGTTGGACGAGAGAACGGGCGTTTCCACTTCGAGAAAGCCCTGCATATAAAAAAAATCACGCAGCCGTCGCAGCAAATCGGCCCTCAGCCGCAGATTCTCCCAAGAGGCCGTGGGTGGAAAATCATCGATCATTCTTTCACACGTTCGATGTACGCACCGGTACGGGTGTCGATCTTAACCAGGTCGCCCATCTCGACAAAGGCGGGACAAGGGAACTCGGCCCCGGTGTCCATTTTGCAGGGCTTGGTGACATTGGTGGCCGTGTTGCCCTTGGCCCCTGGCTCGCAGTATTCCACCCGCAAAACCACGTGGTTGGGGGGCGTGATGCTGATGGGTTGATTGTTATGAAGGATAATACTACAAATCATGCCTTCCTTGAGATATTTCCAGCTTTCGTCGACCTGTTGGGCGGTCAGTTCGTATTGTTCGTAGGATTCGTTGTCCATGAACACGAAGTGATCCATTTGCCGGTACAGAAATTGGGCCTGGATTTCCTCGATTTCGGCGGCGTCAAGGCTGTCGCCGCTTTTGTAAGTGCGGTCCAGGACCGTGCCGCGCAACAGGTTCCGCAGCTTGCACTTATAGAGCGCCTGGCCTTTGCCGGGTTTGACGAAATTGCACTCGATCATCAGATACGGATCGCCCTCGATTTGGACCTTCAGGCCCTTGCGAAATTCGCTGGTGTTAAAACTAGCCACGATTGTTATTCCAGTTTTGCTTTATCTATGGGTTTGGGTATGATACGATTTGACTATGGTAAGTTTAGCATCCCAATTGGAGTTTTTGGATACCCAGCCGGAGCCGTCCGACTGGCAATACGAATTGGAACGTTCGGTGCGGGACCCAGCCGAATTGTGTCGGCTGGTTGGATTATCTTCCTCGGCAGTCGAAGCGGTCGTGCAGGCTGCCAACGGATTCCCCATTCTGGTCCCCCGACCGTATCTTGCCCGAATTCGCATTGGGGATGCCGGCGACCCGCTTCTTTTACAGGTTTTACCTCGTAGGGCCGAACTTGACCAGACACCCGGTTATACGCCGGATCCACTGGGCGAATTCGCTTCGCTTTGCGGTCCCGGTCTGCTCTGGAAATACCAAAACAGAGTCTTGATCCTAGCAACTCCTTTGTGCGCCGTCCATTGCCGGTTTTGTTTTCGGCGGCATTTTTTGTTCAATAGCGGCCTACAATCCCCATCAAAGTGGGATGAGGCATTTCGCCTGCTCAGCCTGAAATCGTCGATCCACGAACTGATCTTAAGCGGCGGTGACCCTTTGATGCTGCCGGATGAGCTGCTCTCGCAGTTAGCAGCTAAATTCGCGCAAATATCTCATCTTAGACGGTTGCGAATCCATACCCGGATGCCGGTCGTAATTCCACAGCGGGTATGCAAGGAGTTGATTTCTTGGATCAAGGGGATAAGATTATCCACCATTATGGTGGCCCATGTGAATCATCCTGCCGAGATCGACGCCGAAGTGGCGGCCGGGCTTGGCCGGTTGGTCGAGGCCGGGATACCGGTCCTCAATCAAGGGGTGTTGCTGTCCGGGATAAACGACGATTTGGACGTTCTGGCGGAATTATACGAACGGCTGGCCGATCTGCGGGTCATGCCGTACTATTTGCATCAATTGGACCCTGTGGCCGGTGCTGCACATTTCGAGGTGCCGATTGCCAAGGGAAAAGCCCTGATTGCGGGACTTCGCCAAAAACTTCCCGGCTATGCAGTGCCGCGTTATGTCCGAGAGAGCAAAGGCGGAACATCCAAAGAGATTTTGGCATAATCCAAGGCCAATCTTTGGCATTTCGTTTCCAGGGCACTTATTTGCCATTATTTTCTGCCTAAACTACCCATTTTTTATCACTGCTGCTATTAGCTGCGTGTAATTAGGACTGAAGCCAGAAACCATCAAGGCAACTTTAGCAGTTCCATCGAATATAGGGAGTAAAACGGTTCTACTAAGTATAATTAGCATTCCAATTCGAAATGATTAAATGGGATTCGATACAGTATGTCTAAGAGAATGTACACCAATGATGGATAGCTGAAGATAACTGTAGAAGAGATGAAGGGAGGCAGGCCCGATGCACCTCTTTGTAGGGATGCGATATTTGCGGTTCTTTACCGTAGGACTTTTATTATTTTTGCCGATAAAATTTAGCGGTGCAGAGGAAGGATTCGTTCCCGAGGATAAAACTCCTCCGCAAGAGACGAAGTCTTCTTCCAATACGTCAGTGGACGTGGGCAATCTCGACCAACTCCTAAACCTTGCCGATAAAGACGTCGGTCAATTATCTCAGGTTAAGGTAAGCGGCGGCGTACAGTCAACCAATCTTTCCGCACCCTCCAACCAACTTGACGTTACTCCGGCCAATTCCGGCCAAGTGAGTTCGGTAGGCGAACTGCTCAGACAGGTGCCTGGCGTCAACGCCCGGAGGACCTCGGCCCTTAATCTCGATCCCCGGGTCCGCGGCTACAATTCCGCCCAACTGAACGCCACCGCCAACGGCATGAATCAATTGAAGACCCGCGTGGACATCGACTCGCTGTTCAGCCAGATCGACCCGGGCATTTTGGACAACATATCGGTCATTGACGGGCCGTATACGTCGCTGTACGGGCCAGGATTCGCCTTCCTCGCCGCCGATTTGATAGCACCTCGGCGATTTTCCCAGCCCGAAACGCATCTTTCCACAAACTTCGTTTACGGGTCCAACGCCCAGACATTGTATTCCCGCGACAACGTGGTAAGCGGATCAAATGATTGGGGAGTAATCTTAAGCTACGGATTGCGCAACGGAAATGACTACCTTACCGGCGGCGGCTCTGAAAGTTTCCTGGTGCCTTCCAGCTACCAGGAATGGAACGGGTTGAACAACCAGTTTAACCTTAGATATATAATCCAGGAGGATCGCGATGGCCCCCGGCAATTCGTGCTCCAATCCTGGTGTGACCAGACTAATTATAACGGCAATGCGTCCAGACCTTCTAAGCAAGATAGCTTATACCAATCGTTTTTCACCCTGCCAGCTTACTTTGATGATCCCGTGAACACAATCGGGCGGGGCAGTCTGCAAACGTTGGGCATTCGCGGGCTGCGTACGTTCGGCGATGCTGACTCGCCTCAGTGGACCATCGGCGCCGACTGGAGGCGTTACCATCAAAGGTACGATGAGCGGAACATAGATCCCCAAGGCAATATCATATTCGACGGCAACGTGTTCGGCATCCCCTCCTCGCAAATGGATGACATCGGAACGCTTACCGACTTATCAGTCCCGCTCTCCGACAGCGTTACCGTGACCGTAGGCGGAAGAGTAGACTACTGCAAGGCCTGGCTAAACGTCGATGATCCCGTGATCACTGAGATAGACAATCCCGATGCATGGTTTTATCAGCCGGGATTCTCCCAGCCGTCCCAGTGCCTGGGCATGGCATACATCATGGGGAAAATTAAGCTGAGTGAGGAATACACTCTAAAGGCGGGCACGGCGTTTGCCATGCGCATGCCGGACCTGGCGGAACTCTACTCCGATGAGCCGTATGTGCCGCTGGTGCGTTTCGGAAACAGTTACGTGGATGGATTTTCGGTATTGCAGCCTGAAAAGAACATCCAATTAGACCTGGGCGTAAACTACCAGTCCAAGAGGGTTGCTTATGGAGTGCGCGGCTTTTTCGCCACGATCTATGACTACATCCTGCCGGTGCCGGCGTACATCGATCCCACCCCGCCGGATTTCATCGTTGCGCCCAAAGTGTTGGGTCGCAATTTCCGCTATTTCCCCCCAGATTGGCGCACTGACCTGAACACACCAAATGAAAACTGCGACCTTTGTCAGGCCGGATATCAATATGTGAACCTGGACCTGGCCACGCTCCTGGGAGGCGATCTTTACGGCGAGGTCAAGCTGAACGATTGGCTCTCGGTGTACGGCAACATGTCCTATGTCCGTGGAACTAACGAATCGCCCGTGTGTTTCGATGCATCGAAGGATTCTCCTTTTTCAATCGATGGACACATAATTCACTTGGGAGGCACTGACGGACTTCCCGGAATTTATCCCCTCAACGGCACTATCGGTGTGCGGATTTTCCAGAGCGTAGAGGATAGGTGGCGCCTGGATTTCTCCGCCCGCATGACCCGCAAGCAGGATCACGTGGCCGAAACTCTGGACGAAATCGCCGCGCCCGGCTTTACAATCTTCAACTTGCGCGGCTATTACCGAGTGAGCAAGAATGTCCGCCTGGACATGGAAATCCAGAACCTTTTCAACCGCTATTACATCGAGCCCGACTCGCTGGTCATAATCGGCCCCAACGGCTTACCCACGTTCTTGCCGGAACCTGGCATCAGCGCAATCATCGGCGTCGATGCGCGGTTCTAGTAGCTCATTTAAGCGTATTTGACAACTCTTTTTTGCCGTAATCCATAGGCAAATCAGAATTAATGGGGGAGGTTTTTTAAATCAGTCGGAATTGGCACTATTCATTGCAAGGCGAAAATGGTTAAAATAAGAACATGTGCGGAAGATTTTCATTACGCGCTCGAAATGCTGAAATACTGGCCGAGTATTTCGGCATCGTCGATGTGCCGCTGCTCAAGCCCCGGTATAACATCGCGCCCAGTCAGCCGGTCCCGGTTGTGCGGCTAAAGCCTGATGAAAGCCAGCCTCAGCGCGAAATGGTCATGATGCGTTGGGGGCTGATTCCCAGTTGGGCCAAGGATGCGGCGATCGGCAACCGGATGATCAACGCCCGGGCCGAATCGCTGGCCGAAAAGCCGGCATTCCGCGCGGCTTTGCGGCGGCGTAGATGCCTGCTTGCGGCCGACGGATTTTACGAATGGCAGGAAACCGGGCGAAAAAAGCAGCCGTATTATATCCGTTTTCGCGATGATCGGCCTTTCGCCTTTGCCGGTCTATGGGAGAGTTGGGAAGGCCCGGACCATACGGCAATCGATTCGTGCACTATAATCACCACGACAGCCGGCAAGTTGCTCCGACCGATTCACGAGCGCATGCCGGTGATCCTGGCGCCGGATGCCTACGAAGTTTGGCTTGACACGGCAGTGGAAAACATGGATACAATCACCTCATTGCTGGTTCCATTTTCCAGCAAGGAAATGGAGGCCTACCCGGTAAACACACTGGTAAATAAAGCCGCGAACGACGAGCCCGGATGCATCGAGCCTTTGAAAAAATAATTGCAGCAACAACGAACATCAAAATTAACAGGGAGGATTATTATGAAGGCGATAGCGTTTTTCGTGTTGTCGATTGCCCTATTATTTACATATACTGAAGAAAAAATCGGCGATTTCGATGGACAAACCGATATCGGAGCGGTAAAACTCAAAGGCGAGGCTCAATTCGACGCCAAAACTAAGCAATACACAGTCACCGGCAGCGGCGAAAACATGTGGGCCGGCGAGGACGCCTTTCATTTCCTGTGGCGCAAGACATCGGGCGATCAAAAGCTGTCGACGACCATCGCCTGGACCGGCGCGGGCGGCCACGAACACCGAAAAGCGGGTTTGATGATTCGACAAAGCCTGGATGCTGATGCGGCGTATATCGACGCCGTCCTTCACGGCAATGGACTGGTATCGCTGCAATATCGCGAACAAAGCGGCGGAACAACTCAAGAAATCCAGGCCCCAGTCAAGGATCCGGAGGCTATAATGCTGAGAAGAAACGGCGACCTTTTCACCTTGTCGGCGGCGGGAAAAAACGGCACTTTCAATCCGGTGTGCAACAAAAAGATGCAACTTAAAGACCCGATTTATACAGGCCTTGCGGTGTG
>JBEKSO010000228.1:0-7058 GCA_049516935.1 Thermoguttaceae bacterium | reverse complement strand
ACCGCGGTCAAGGCGAGAATTTTCAGATCCAAGAAAAAGCTCCAATTCTCGACGTACCATACGTCGAACGCCAAACGATCGTCCCAGGAGACCTGGTTACGGCCGTGAATTTGCCCCCAACCGGTAATACCCGGTCGCACGGTATGCCGCAATTGTTCACGTTCGGTGAAATAGGGAAGGTATTCCATGCACAAGGGCCGCGGACCGACCAGGCTCATTTCGCCCCGAAGCACGTTATACAATTGGGGAAACTCGTCAAGACTGGTTTTGCGGAGAAATTTACCCAATGCGGTCAAGCGGAGGGCGTCGGGCAGAAGATTTCCCTGGCTATCGCGATTGTCGGTCATAGTGCGAAACTTGTATACCGTAAAGGGTTTGCAGCCCTTCCCCGGGCGGCGGTGAGAAAATAGCACCGGCGCTCCCAAGATTAATTGAATCGCCAAGGCCACCAGGGCTAGTATCGGCGATAGAAGGATCAGCAGCGCCGCCGCGGTGAGCAGGTCCAGGGTGCGTTTTAACGTTTTTTGACAACATTTTTTCGGCATGAATTCAGCGCTTGCCTCTTGCTGTGGATTTTCTCGCTACCGATTCGAGCATCTCGACAACTCTACCCGCGAGCAGCGGCCGGTTGTATTCCTCGACGACCACGCGCCGTCCGTTGGCGCCAAGTGAGACTCGCTCGGCATCCGACATCGCAAAAAATTGCCGCACGGTCTCGGCAAGCGCCGTTGGATTGCCGGGCTGGCAAACCAGGCCGGCTCTTGCATGCGCGATCACCGCGGCGGCGTCGCCTTCCATGGCCGCCAGCACGGGTTTGCCGGCGGATAAATAATCGAAAATTTTGTGCGGGATCGTTATGCTGAACAATGGATCGGGGCGGAGATGGACCAGGAGGACGTCGGCCAAGGCGAGGATCCGCGTCATTTCTTCGGGGGGAAATCGCCCCAAAAACTTCACGTTGGCGAGACTGCGCTGCTCGCAAATCCGATGCAAACGATCGGAGTCGACGCCAGAGCCTACAAAGACAAACTGCGCCTGGGGAATATCGTTCAATTGCGCCGCGGCATCGAGAACCGAGTCCAATCCTTGTGCAAAACCCAGGGTCCCGGCAAACATGACATTGAATCGATCCGCCAATCCGAGTTGGTTGGCGAGAAGTGGATCGGCGGGCTGGGGCGGCTGCTGGTCGGTGTCGACCCAATTGGAGATCACGTGGATTTTTTCCGCCGGCACGCCTTTTTTAATGAGATTATCGCGGAATCCGGCCGAAATTACGCGGATGGCGGCGGCCCGGCGATAAACGCGGTCGGCAAACCGGCCGATCAGGCGCAACACCCGCTCGTTGTTAATCATGCCGGTGGCTTTCAGTGTTTCCGGCCACATGTCCTGAATTTCATAGGTGAAAGGCACTTTCCACAAGCGACTCAGCAGGCAAGCGGGCCAAGCGCTGGTCAAAGGCGGAGAATATACGTGTATCACGTCCGGCTTTCGCGCCAACCAAGGCGCCAACATGGCCACGGACTGCGAAAATGAAGTGTAATTCAAGATCCTTTTCCAGGAACTTTGATCATGATTGGGATAAAGCGGAAATCGAATAACCGGAACACCGCTGATCTCCTCACGCTGCCACAACTTGATCTTGTAGCCCGGATATAACTCGCCCGACGGATAGTTGGGAAATCCGGTGAGCACGGTGACCTCGTGACCGGCCTGCTGCATAGATTCGGCCAAGGCGCCGATCAGATTTGCCGGCTCAGGAATATACCACTGCGTCAATAGAATGATTTTCATGTCGAGGACAAATTTCTCAAGCGGTATCCCAGAAGGATCTTGATTACAGTAGCCGATACTTCCGGGGCAAGATATTCCGGAGGAGCAGTCCAATGCGGCGCATTTTTCAAGACGGTAAGAACCGCTTGCTGAATGCTTTGCACGTCCGCTCCGGCCAGCATGTTGCTGCCGCATTCAACAGTTTCGGGCCGTTCGGTAACGTCGCGGATCGTGACGTTGGGCACGCGAAACAGGCAGCACTCCTCCTGCACGGTGCCGCTATCGCTTATTACGCAAAAGGCTTGGCGTTCCAAGGCGATGAAATCGAAAAATCCTAGCGGCTGCAAGAACCGCACCGCGTCGCTATCAGTCGAAAGTCCGAAGGCCGCCATCTTGCTCCGCGTGCGCGGGTGAAGACTGCAAAGGATCGGGCAGGCGTATTCCCTGTGGAGCAGTTCCAAAGCTGCGGTGAGCGAACGCAGCCGTTCTTCCACGTCGACGTTCTCGGCGCGATGCATGGTCACCAGGAAAAACCGGCCCTTTTCCACGCCCAGATCGGCCAGCGCCGTGGAAGCGGAAATGCGGTCCTGGTAATGGGTGATGACTTCCAAAATGGGATTGCCGGTAACGAAAATGCGGTTGCCCGGGATGCCTTCCCGGAGCAGGTTCGCACGGCTGCGCTCGGTGTAGGGCATCAGCACGTCGCTCGAATGGTCGATTACGCGGCGGTTGACTTCCTCGGGCACGCGGTCGTCGTAACAGCGGTTGCCGGCCTCCATGTGATAGACGGGTATTCCCATGCGCTTGGCGATAAATGCAGTCAGTCCGCTATTGGTGTCGCCGAGAATGAGCACGCGATCGGGTCGTTCTTTTTGGAAGACCGGCTCGATTCGGGAGAGGATCATGCCCACCTGCTCGCCGAAATTTCCGCCCTGCGCGTCGAGATAATAATTCGGCGCGCGAACCCCGAGATCGCGGAAAAAAATGTCGTTCAAGTTCGGATCGTAGTTTTGGCCCGTATGGATCAGCACTTGATCGGCCAAAGCGTCGATTTTTTCAATAACCCGGCTGAGGCGGATAATTTCCGGCCTGGTGCCGAGTATTGTGGCAATTTTCATCGCAAGAATTCTCCTTCGGCGGCGTCAACGTCTTCCAATCGCAGGCGTTTTTCTTTTAACAGTGCGCACATTTGATCGTAGTTCATCACGTCTGTGGCCGAGCTGAACTCGCCGGGCAGGTCGGCCGGCGTATCGTCGCGCGGGCGAAGCTCCGGCAGAATCGACTGGATGGCATAGTATTTCTTCCGGTCTACCGTACGGTAGCGCTCTTCCTCGGAGATCAGGATTTCATCGATCTTTTCGCCGGGCCGGATTCCGGTGACCTCGATCTTGATCTTCCGATCGCCGATCAATGCCCGGGCCAGGTCGATCATCCGCGCCGAAGGCACGCGGGGTATATATGTTTCGCCGCGTTTGGCTCCGCGGAGCGCGGCGAAAATCGTATCCACCGCCTGTTCCAGGCTGAGCAGGAATCGCGTCATGTCTTCGGTAGTAATCGTTACCGGGCCGCCGCTGCGGATTTGATCGTGAAACAGCGGTATAACCGATCCCCGCGAAGCCAAAACGTTCCCGTAGCGGACGCATATGAAACGCGTTTTCGGGCAGGTCAGATTGGCGGTGATGAATACTCGCTCCTGGATGGCCTTGGTCATGCCCATCACGTTCACCGGCTTGGCAGCCTTGTCTGTGGAAACACCAACCACGGTTTCCACGGCAAGGTGGTTCTCGCGAATCGCGCGGACAATATTTTCCGGTCCGCAGATGTTCGTCTGCACCGCCTCGAAGGGAAAATACTCGCAGGTGGGCACTTGTTTCAGCGCGGCGGCGTTGAAAACCACGTCGGCGTCGCGCAGAACCGAAGCCACCGCGTGATAATCGCGCACGTCGCCGATGACGAACTCCAGTAATTCGCTGAAATTGTGATACACGACTTCGTCGGTCGATACCCGCCGATTCTTGTACTGCAATCGCATGTCGTGCTGTTTGGCTTCATCGCGCGAAAACACCACGATCGAGGCGGGTTGTCCTAATTCACCGGTGAGCAAGCGGCGAACCAGCACCTTGCCCAGCGATCCGGTGCCGCCGGTCACAATTATTCGTTTACCTTTTAAGATCATTTTTTTCTCCACAAGTGATAAGGTGTGGGATCGTGCTGCATTTCACTTATCATCTCAGCCCAACTAGGGGGCGTAAATCCCGTTGCTTTACTGAAGCGCGAGCCGTCCAGGCTGCGATCGCATACGAATTCATTGTCCCCTTCAATTTGGATATTCAAACCATAGGTTTCATTAATCAAGGTTAATAAGTCGAATTTCGTGATCGGCTGTGATGCGACTTGATACACGCCGCTTAAATCCGGGTGATTCTCGATTACGTCGGCGATTATATTAGCCAAGGCAATAGTTGTATAACCGCTATAAATCGCCTTTTTATACCCGCGAACCTTGCCTCCCTTATTGCCGAGGAACCATTCGATCAAAGCGTTGGAAGTATTCAGTTCGCGGCCGATAATCGAAGTGCGCACCGTCAGGCAGCCGGGGGCGTCAACCTCGCCCAAGTACTTGGTCCGCCCGTATAAGTCCTCGGCGTCGGATACATCGCTCTCAGTATATCCTCCTTTTCGGCCGGAAAAAACACAGTCCGTCCCCATGTGGATCATTCGTACTCCGCTTGCCCGGCATAGATTCGCCAGCCGGTGAGGAAACAGCGAATTTATGACCAGGCTGGTAATCGGGTCCTTGGCGGCTTTCAGTTGCTTGATAATGCCGACGCAATTGAATACCACATCAGGCTTTACATCGGCTATAACCCGGACCACGCTGTCGAAATTCGAGACGTCCACACCGCCCACAAAACGCTGGGGATCGTAAAGATCGTAGCGGGCAAATTCTTCATAGCCCGACAGGTTTGTGGTCCAGGCATCGAAACGCCGGCGATAGAGTTGGTAAACTTTGTGTCCCAACATGCCCACGCCGCCGAGGATTAAAATGCGTTTTGTCATTCATTCTCCATAAAGCCGCGACTGCCGGTTGCAATGATATGTTTATACGAGTGCTATTTTCGCCCAATCCATATATTCTTTCAAGCCCTCTTCGAGCTTGACGGAGGGATTGAAGCCGAAGGCTTTTTTGGCCGCCGATACGTCGGCCAGGCTGTCGCGCACGTCGCCTTTGCGCGGCGGACCGTGCTGGACCGCGGGATGAATGCCGCTGGCGTCGATCATCAGTTCCACAAGCCGGTTGATGGTGATCCGGGTGCAACTTCCGACGTTAAAGGCCCCGGATACTCCCCTGGACATGGCCGCCTTGTAATTCGCTTGGGCCACGTCGCGGACATTGACGAAATCGCGGGTTTGCTCGCCGTCGCCGAATATGATTACCGGCTCGCCGCGCAACATGCGATGGGCGAAAATGGGAATCACGTTTCCGTATGCGTCGTACCGCTGGTTCACGCCATAGACATTGAAATACCGCAAGCAGATGCACTCCAACGGATAGAGCTTGGCATAAACCAGGCAATGTTTTTCCGCGCCGAGTTTGCCGGCCCCGTAGGGCGAATCCGGCTCGACCGGATGATCTTCGCGAATGGGCAGCGTCTTCAACTCGCCGAATATGCCCGCCGACGAGGAAAACACCACCTTCCTCACGCCGCCGTGCCGCGCGGCCTCGAGTACGCGGAGCGTGCCGATGACGTTGATTTCGGAGTCGTCGATGGGATTTTCGATCGAGCGCGTGTTGCCCACCGAGGCCGCCAAATGGAAGATCACTTCCACGCCTTGAGCCAGCCGATTGACGAGCGCCGCATCGCGAACATCTCCCTCGACCAGTTGCACCTGGGGAAAGGGATCGAGATTCGCGCGATAGCCCGACAGCAGGTTGTCAAGCACCGCCACCTCGTGCCCTTCGCTCAAAAGGAGTTTAACGATATTCGAGCCGATAAAGCCGGAACCGCCGGTAACAAGCGCTTTCAAAATAAATCCCTTTCGTAACAGGAATAAATAAGTTGATGTGTAGGATCAGGTATGCAAACCAAAAATGGCCGTAAATGTATTTTGATGTTGTAATCTCGAATCTTCACCGGTTCACCGCTTAAATCTTCCTCTCCCGATCATTCCAATGATGAGAAAACATTTTACGCACCTTGGAAGTAAAAAACTATTATTCGCATTTGTTCGATCTCAAGAGCGACTCCCACAGATCGGTAAGTTGAGCGCATGCCACTGGCACCGAATAAAGCCGTCCGACCCGCCGCCGCGCTTTCTTTCCGAACTCAAGGCGCAAGGACGGATCGCCCATCAAACGCTCCAAGGCAGCCGCCAACGGCTCGACTTCGCGGGGAGGGACGATCACGCCGCACTCCTCCTCCCCGCCGATATCGAGCATTTCGGGAACGGCCCCGACGTCGGTGGCAAGGACCGGCTTGCCCAATGCCATGGCCTCCAAAACCACGTTGGGAAAGCCCTCCGAATAGCTCGGCAGAACAACTAGGTCCGCAACGGCCATTATGTAAATGGCATCATAGTGCGGCTTGGAACCGTGAAAATGCAGCCAATCCGCCGAGTTGACGGCTGCGGCCATACGCGTCAACTTCGCTTGGAACGACTTCGACACCGGGCCGACAAAATCCAGATGCAATCCGCGATCGGCGAGTTTCGTGCCGGCCTCGACCAACTCGACAATGCCCTTGGAATGCAGAATCTGACCGACAAAAGTCACATGAAAACCCTCCGCTTTTCTGGCGAAGGTATCCGCATTCACGCGCATCGCATCCATGACGTCTATCTCGACCATGTTCGGCAGCGCAACGACCCTTTTTGTCGGCAAACACTCCCTCACGCTTTCCTCCGAACGACTATCGAGGGTGATGATCACATCGGCCATTTTCATGGCTTTCAGCGTCAAACGCCATTCCATGCCCTTCTTCGCAAATACTTTCGGTAGTGCGCCCATGCGATAATGGATCAAACTGGGCACGCCAAAATGCCTGGCAATCGATAGAGTAAAGATATTTCTCGGCGTGGCGAGGCCTCCGCTGGTGCATATATGAATGATCTCCGGATACTGCCACTTTATGGATCTATAGATTGCCCATAAGGTTTTGATTGCACGAAATGTTCCGCCTATCAACCGCGGCAAAATTAATTGATTCGTCACTTTGCGGTAGCGGGCAAAGGTGTCGATGAAGCGCGGACTCCATCGCGGCGATTCGGCCAATGCATGACGGACAATG
>JBEKSO010000227.1:0-7092 GCA_049516935.1 Thermoguttaceae bacterium | reverse complement strand
GACTTCACTACCGTCTATTTAAATTTGGCAATGATATTTGCGGCCAATCACCAATCGTCCGAGGCCCTCGATATCGCGCAAAAAGGCTTGGAACTGGCCCGATCCAAGGGAGAAACAGACCTGGCCAGGCGGATCGAAGATTGGCTGAGTTCCTACCGCGCCAGCTTGACCGACCATTAACCGCTAATTCTTCAATCTCTAAAGCAGTTCTTCCACGTCTCGTGAGGCGGGTGATTGGGTCGGGTGCCACTGCTGGCTAGTCCAGCAGTGCTGTGTGGGGTAGGATAATCGGCATAGAAAGGCAGCAATGACATCAAGTGGGTGTGACTGCCGGCCTGTCCAGAAGATCGGAAATGGTCGAGTGCTCGATATTATGTTGACGATCCGCCCAGACAATATCCCGGATTGCCAACTATTAGCAGCCTGCCTGCCAAGTGGTTGGATGAATCCGACTGGCCAGCCGCCACAACACTGCTGGACAAGCCAGCAGTGGCACCCGGCGCGATTACAGAGTAATCTATTCCATCCTGGGCGACGATGTTTTAATACTCAGAATAGCCCATCGACGTGATGTCTATAAGAAGAAAATTTAAGGATTGAGAATGAGTCATCCTGAGAGCAGCGAAGGATCTCCTTTCCGTAACCACTTCCCCGTGTTTCTCGATCCAATTCTCCGCCTGGGAACGCAATTCCCCTGCACAACAAAACCTTTTGGAACTCAGTTCCACAGGTTCAAAAACCTGTGCCACCCGCGGGCAATATAAAGTTGGCAAGGAATACACTGCTGGGCGAGCCAGCAGTGGTACACGTCCGAACTTTTTTTATAGCTATTTACATGACATATATTGTTGAAATAAAAGGTGAAACAAACCATTCTGGCGGTTCGACACTTGAAACAACATATTGAGAAACATTTAAATTATAATCATCAGGGATACATCTTTTAAATCTTTCAATTACCTTGTCTGGTTTTCGATCTATCACACTTAATCTCTTAAGTTTTTTATTACAATGGATAGAATTTCTGATCATTTGAATCAATAATTCATCACTACTTGGCAATGAAAAACCAAAAATGAAAATGCTTTCTGCGTCAGATATTGCTTTCCGAGCAGACTGCCACATTATTTTTATTTCTGGGATTTCATTTAGATTCTTGCTCATTGTAGGCATCACCATCACTGGCGAATAAAGTTCTCCACAGAAACGACAGCAACAAGGTTGAAATGGTCTACACAATTCATCTGGAACTAAGCATTGATGATTACAACATTTTTCATTTAGGCAACGTCCCCAAGTAATTGAACCATGAAGTTTCAATAAAGATCCACGCCAAGAATCATCGTTCAAGTTCTCACGCGCTGAACAATTACAGGCTCGATGAAGTAAGTATTTCATTTTGCAATGAGGGCAATTCATTTCAGAACCATGATGAATGATATATCCACGATTTGACAGAATCCTTTCTGCCAAATTATCATAGTTCATTGTGATAACAGTTGTATTCGGGCCACAACTTGCAAGAATACTTGCAGCCCAATTATAAATTGGGATATCAAAACCGGCCTTGAATCTCATACAACAATATTCTGTCATCTGCTTTCGCAATTCACATTGATTATCACTCCATTCTTCAGCCCATCCTTCTAAAACACTTTTTGGTGAACTATTAATTTGATCTAGGACAAGTAGAATCTGTTCGATATTTGCCGTTTCTATGTTTCCATCTACAGCCTCTACAAAACGACTGAGAAGAGGATAAGATGTCTTATCAATGCCATGAAAGAAATTACACATCAAGGGCATTTTGCCATCTGTAACTGCAAAAGAAAATCCAGCACCAAGAATTACAACTGAGACATCAGAGAGATTAGGTATGGGTACCATTAATGTTTTTCCCAATACAGATATATCTATAACAGAAAATGATAAAAGCGAATTCAATCTATTTCAAATTCTTGAATACTATATATTATTCTCCAATCTATAGTAAAATAAAGCAAAAATGTGCTCCTGTTAGATTCTTAACTTCACTCAGGTTAGATGATTATCCTAAAGATTTCATTCTTCATTAAAAGTTCGCAAAATACCGCCGATAACAAAACTAGCGGCTTTAGATACATGTTGAGGTTGGATTTCATCACAACATGCCAAATCAGCAATTGTACGTGATACTTTTGCAAGTCGATCCATTGAACGAGTAGATATAAGGTTTTGATCTATAAGTTTTTTGTAGCTCTCAAAACCTTGCTCAGAAAATTTGCAATATTCCTGTACTCGACCACCTGGAATAGCTGCATTGTGTGGAATATCCATGCCTTGATATCTTTTTCTCTGGCGTTCACGGGCAGACTCAATATTAGAGCGAATTATTTTAGATTGATCTTCTTGTATTGGTGCAAATCTTTCTTCTGTAGAAAGATGTTTAAGTTCAACTTGTAAATCTATCCGGTCTAAAAGAGGGCCGCTTAATTTTTTTTGGTAGGTATTTATTGCCCTTTCATTACATGTACATTGTTCTGTCCCATAATAGCCACAAGGACATGGATTCATGGCAGCAACTAAAGTAAATCTACAAGGGTAAGTAATACTAGCTCCAACACGGGAAATTGTTATTTCTCCACTTTCCATTGGTTGTCGAAGTGCCTCCAAAGTACCACGACTAAATTCTGCAATTTCGTCTAGAAATAAAATTCCATAATGTGAAAGTGTTATTTCGCCCATTCTAGGAATTTTGGAACCACCACCAACAAGTGCTTCTTTTGAAACTGTATGGTGTATAGATCTGAAAGGCCGACGCGTAACAGCCTGTCCATCATGGTCTAAAGCACCATAAGCAGAATAAATTTTTGTGATTTCTACTTTTTCTTCATTATTCAATCGAGGAAGAATGCCTGCCATTGCGCTTGCTAACAAAGATTTTCCTTCACCAGGTGGTCCGATAAGAAGTAAGTTGTGAGCGCCGGCCGCAGCAATGATTGCAGCTTCTTTGGCTTTGTCTTGTCCGTGAATAAGGCCAAAATCAATTGCTTTTGGAATAATTTGCTCAAATTGTATTTCCTTTTTAAGTGCATTTTCAAGGATTCGTTGCCCCTTAAAATATTCCACAACTTCATCTATTTTTGAGACTGGAAAAACACGGCATCCATCATAACCGGATTTAGCGAGAATTAAGGCACATTCCTTTTCATTACCTGATGGAACAATAAGCGATTGTCCGGGCTTTGCAATAAAAGCCACATATAAAGCACCGGGTACACGTCGAATATTGCCATGAAGACCAATTTCACCCATTAATATGAATTTATGCTCTATAGTTTCCGGCAGATCGGGAAGGAAGCCCGCCGCCTGAAGCATAATGATGGCTATTGGTAAATCAAGCCAGCATCCTAATTTTGGAAGACTTGCAGGCGAAAGATTAATTTGAATACTTACCTCAGGATCTGGTATTTGCATCTTAGCAAAAGCACCGGCAATGCGAGTCGTTGATTCTTTAACCGGTTCGGCAGCCATTCCAGAAATAGATGTTACTGAGGTCCAAGGAAGAGGATTTGGCAAAACCTCCATTGCACGGGCTTGAACTTCGATCATATATCCATCAAGCCCAAAAAGGATGCCTCCATACAATGTATGATCTAGTTTTAATAAGTTTTTCAAATTATTTTGATCTTCTTTTGTCCTCTTTGTTTTCATGGGTTAATGCCCTCGATATTTTTGATTATATTTCTTTTAGAGGTTTATCCAGCATGACATCTTTCTTAAAGATTTTACGCGAAAGAATATATTGTTTAATCCTATTTTCCAAACTATAAGTGCCACTAACTACTTTTGTTTACGGCAACCACAATTTTTTGGGCCGGTAAGTCAGAGATGTGTTGACGATGTAGTTTTTGAGCAGGCCCGCGAGAGGAGCGGGTTTGGTTTGCCCGCCCCCTTACGCACATAAGCCTAACAGGTGTATGGAGAAATGTCAATTAGCCAAAGGGCAGGAAATAGTGGCTAATCCCTAGTCCCTAGTCCTTTCATCCCCCGTGGCCAGTTTTTTCTCTTGAAATCCACTCTCCATTCAGCTACGCTTATCGCTCCGTACCATTAGTGTTCTTTGGAAATCCGATTTATGAAAATCAAAGGGGCGAAGCCATCCCGAAACGTGGAAAAATCGCGATTTGATGCCCAAAAAGTCCACTGCGATACTGCAAAATATTTAGCAACAACAGTAACCCTGAAATTGAATAACTCGCCTTTATTAGCGGAGATTAGTGGTAATTAGCGTTCCTAAAACCTGGAAAAAACGCGATTTGTTCCCCAACTCGATGCTAACCGGCCCCGGATGAATGGATATTGGAAAGTCTTGAACCTTGAATTATAACGCTGTGGTAGATCCTTCGCTTCGCTCAGGATGACTCTAGCTCAGGATGACGCTAGTCCGACTAATATAGTTTCAACTTCGTGGAAGACCGGCGATTGCGGCACTTCGGCGCCTTGGCGGAGTTCGACGAGTAGGGCGCCGAGGAGTTCGGCTTCGAGCCAATTGGCAAGCCATTGGGCGCGTTGTTGGGCGTAGCGGGATTGGAGGCGGAGGAACAAGCGGGCGGCCGCCTGGCTTACGCCTTCGCTGGTGGTCGAGACCAGGGCCTCGCCCCCGCCGGTGATGCCGCCGGTGATGGCGGCCTCGGTGGCGATCTGGCTTGCAGTGTGTCCGGCGGCGTGAACTGCCGCCTGGCCGGCCAGATCGCCGGCAAAGTGCAGGCCGGTAAAGAACAGTCCGATGGTGATGGCCGGCCGGGCCAGGGCGGCAAGGTGGTCGAAAGATTGCAGATAGCGGACTATGCGGGGATTTTCCTGCTTCCACTTATCCAGTTCGCCGCAAAGAAATTCGCGATAATGTTCATCGACGGCGGGCAGTTGCTCGTGGGCCGCTTGGACCCGGGCAAGCAGTTCGGCTCGGGCGTGCCCGCCCAGTAGTTTCAACAAGCGCGGGCGCAGGGTGTCGTTGCCGATTTGGGAGAGCCGATCGAGTTCGTCGAGCAGTTTTCCCAGTGCCGCGACAATGGCCGCGCGTTCCTGCTGCTGGAATGAGACCAGTGGATCGACATTCGGGCCGGACATCGAGGACCAGGCCGCCCGGATAGGCCAGGTAACGCCCCGGCCCAGCACGCGGTAAAAACCGTGGATCCGCCGGGACCAGGACTCGCGGTTGGCATCCCACCAGGCGCGGATTTCCTCGACCAGCACGCCCGAGGGCAGCATGGGCCAATCCACTCGGGCCATCTCCTGGGCGGAAAGGATTTTTGCCGCGGAGGCAAAGTCGCCGGCCGCGGCGCGGATCCGCTGTAAATACGCGGGCAGGCCCGTGCCGGGATCGAGCACTCGGCGCATGGCCCCGCGAAAGGTGCGAATCTTGATGGCGTCGAACCTGAGGGCCGCCAGTTCGTCGCGTAGATCGACGGGACGGCCGATGGGGTCGGTGCCGTCCTTGCCCACACAATAAAACGGCAGGCGGAGTTTTTCGGCTCCGCGGCGGTCGTATGGAACGATGTAAACTAACTCCGGAGAGAATAAGGGTTCAGGGTTCAGGGTTCGGGGTTCAGCACCTTCGAGAAGTTCAGGGAAGGGGACAGTCACCGAACTGCGTTCGGAGCCAGTCCCCGTTTTTGAGATCTGGTCGCGGAAGGTGGAGAGCCACTGTGGCCAATAATCGGCGTCGGCTTTAAGATCACACTGGTTGAAGAGTACGAGGATGGGTTTATCGGCCTGGGCGGCTGCGCGGAAAAACTGCTTTACGGCGGCGTCGTTGTATTTTTGTTGGGTGAGGACGGCCACCAGTACGTCGGCCGCCTGGCGAACGGCCTTTGCCCGGGACCAATTCACCGGCACGTCGGAATCGACGTCCGGAGTGTCGATAAGCAGGAGTCGCGGGGGCATGCGCGGACCGGGACGCCAATACAGGCAATTTTCCTCGCTGCCGCTCAGCGGATCGTCGGGCGAATGCCAGGCGTGCAACTCGAAGGGCTCGAACAGTCGCTGCAACAAGGCTTGATCGCATAGATCGGGCGGGACCAGGCAGACCGGATGTTTTGTGCCCGCGGCCAGCGGCGTGGCGGCCGATGCGTTTTCGCCGGCCAGGTGGTTGAAGATCACCGACTTGCCGATGTTCGTGCCGCCGATAATGGCCACGACCAAAAGCGGCGGCAGATCCAATTGCGGCAGGAGCTTGTTGGTCAGGAGCTGGTACCATTCGTCTTGGCGCGGTCTGGACAGGCCGATCGAGGCGGCGGCCGGTTCCAAGGCGGCCAGGGCGCGATGGAGACGTTTTAAAGCAGCGGCGAATGATGCGTAATCTATGGACATATTCGCGAAACCGCAAGCGGTTTTTCGGGATCACAAACATAGGTGAGCACTGGCAAAGCCAGTGGCACACTATCAAGCACTGGCAAAGCCAGTGGCACTCTATCAAGCACTGGCAAAGCCAGTGGCACTCTAATTGCAGTTTTCGAGATCAATTATGGATCACTACACTGGGTCGATCACGCGGCTCCCAGGGCCACTGCCACGGCCTGGCCGTGTTGGGTGTGGCTGAGGATTATCACGGCGGGATGTTCCAGAGTTTGCGGCCGGGCGTGAATCACGCGGATGGGGCATAGCGGATCGGGCAGGCGATAATTCAGGGTCGGCGGCACAAGCCCATGCCTGAGTGTCAAGACGCCGGCCACCATATCCACTGCGCCGGAGCCCGCGCCCAAGTGGCCGAAATAGCTTTTCGGCGCGGTCACGGCCACGTCTCCCAGAACTTCGCGAATGGCCGATGCCTCGCGCTGGTCGTCCAGTACGGTGCTAATTCCATGGGCGATGACGCAACCGACGTCGGCCGGAGCGAGTCCGGAGTCGCAAAGCGCTCCCCGGATGGCCTGGCGGATGGCTATGCCATGCAAAGCCTTGCCGTTGGCGGCGGGTTCGAATGCCGCGGAGTATCCGAGAACTCGAGCCAGCGGGGCGGCGGCGCGGGCTTGGGCATGCTCTTTGGCCTCGAATACGAACGCTCCCGCTCCTTCGCCGTTGACCATGCCGTCGCGGGTGGCGTCGAAGGGCCGC
>JBEKSO010000226.1:0-7103 GCA_049516935.1 Thermoguttaceae bacterium | reverse complement strand
GATTGCTCGAGCAATGCCCCCGCCCAACAATGCTCGGCCCAAAGGCCGCCGATCCGCTCGAACCGGCCCGGCGTGGGGAACATGTTTTCGATTGCGTCCTGGTCGAGCCCAATCAGTGGTGGATCGGCTTTCATCGAGCCGATCGGATTGCCAGCCGCTGGCCGGGCGGAATGTTGGCCTTGGAATTGCCCGCCAACGCGGTTTCCAGGGCATGGCTGAAGATGGAAGAGGCCCTGCGCTGGTCGCAGTTGCCTATTCCCATTGGGGCACACGTCGCGGAAATCGGCAGCGCACCGGGCGGAGCAAGCCAGGCGCTTTTAGGTCGAGGGATGATAGTTACCGGCATTGATCCGGCCGAGATGCACGCGGACGTGTTAAATAACCCGCATTTTACCCATCTTCGCTGCCGCAGCACTCAAGTTCGACGTCGCGAATTCCGTAAAATACGATGGTTGACTGCGGACATGAACGTTGCCCCGAATTATACGTTAGATGCGGTGGAAGCTATCGTAATGCATCCCCATGTTAGCATTCGGGGCATGATATTGACGCTAAAGCTGCCCGAATGGAGTCTTGCCTCTCAAGTGCCGGGTTACATCGAACGAGTAAAAAGCTGGGGTTACAACATTGTCCAAGCCCGGCAGCTTCAGCATAATCGCCATGAAATTTGTGTGGCGGCTTTGCGAAAACCCTATCGGCGAAAATTCGCCCAAGTTACCTAAAAGCATATATATTCTTTAAATAAACTCTTCAGACGGGCTTTTTGCCGGTTCCCGTCTTGTTATTAAAGGTGTGCTTGAAAATCTGCCGATTGACGCGATAAAGCGGTTTTTGCAGGCTGTTCATCGTATACAGTTGACTAACCGGCAAAGGCTACCTAGAATACCGGCTTTCCACCGCATCATTTAAACAAGTTCTAAACGCGAAATCGGATTGAATTAAATTTATCCTTCATGCCGGAATTCGCCGCAGGTATGCTATTGGGATAAATTTTAGTCTGCACTTTGTTTAGTGATCCAATGACACATATGGGGCATGGCAGGAGATGACGCACGTGATTAACAAAGCTGCTTTCCAGCCTAAACATAATCATTTCTCCGGGATTCCACGTACTTCCCGGCTTTACCTGGCTTTTATTGTGATTCTATTCGCGACTACTAGTAGTTTGCTGGCCTTGGATCCGGTAAATAATTTGCCTGCTCTCGGTCAGACAAAAACAGATGTGGCCGATAAATCCGATGCCTCCGAAAAATCTTCGCAATCAGATATTTCTTCTCAGCCGTCCAATGTTACTGATTCTCCGGAAAAGTCGTTTGAGCCAGGCGATCCGCTTGCCCCCGGAAAGATGCTGTTGCTAAAGCAAGAGATAATGGCCGGCCTGGTCAAACGCCACACTACCGATAATTTTGCCCGTTTTCGCAGTTATTCCGCCATGAAGGTAAATACATCGGCGGGCCGATACACGGGCTCGGAATTGACCGGCAATTGCCGGCTAGGTTGGTACGACCATTTGATGCGCAACCATCTTGACGCCCCCGCCGAAGCCGAACGCTTCACGCGGGAATTGCACAAGGCAGCTCTGGGCAACCACGAAGGCTTGGCCGAATTGCTGGCCATCGCGGCGAAAAAAATGGATCTAGCCGAACGAAAACCGCGGACTTTCGTCAAGGTCGAATCGCCCGAGCAGGCCTTGGAAATCTTCAAACAGTCGATAGCCGAGGCCGAAGTGGCTTACGCCGCGGCATTGGCGCCGCTGACCAAATCACAAATCAACGAGTTGCAGACCAATATTTATCCGGTCTTGGTCGGGCAGAATGAAGTCGGCCATACGTTAAGCGATCGAGGCACCGGCCGCAGGCTTACCGATCTTATGGAAATGATGGATCGAAACTCGCTTTTCGCAGCGGCGGACGCACTGGCACCCATCACCGACCCGGAATTGCTCGAACAGCTCAAGTCGCTGCCGGCCGACGGGGATATTAAAGTCGAGGGTGTAACCGGCACGGTGGTCGATCGCATCGAAACTCCTTATGGAGCGATTATCATCGGCGGCAAAGGGGCGAACACTTATTATCTAGACAAGATGCCCGGCGTTTGTGCGGTGATCGATCTGGGCGGCGACGACACGTATATCGACGGCACGGTCGGCCTGGAGCGGCCCGTGTTGGTTGTCGCCGATCTGGGAGGGCGTAACGTATATCGCGGAAACAAGCCGGGCATTCAAGGCGGCGCGATTCTCGGCGTTTCCATGCTCCTGAACCTGGGCGGACACGGCGTTTACGAGGCAAAGGACGTTGCCCAGGGTTCGGCAGTGGCCGGCGTGGGCATTCTCGTCGATTACGATGGGAACAGCCGCTATCGCGGTCTAAGGCGCGTACAAGGGCAGGCGTTGGGAGGGCTGGGCCTTTTGATCGAACGCGGAGGAAGAAACGATTTTCACGCCGCCATGTGGGCTCAGGGCTTTGGCGGACCGCTGGGCTTTGGACTCATCGATTGCAACGTCGGCAACAACCATTACTATTGCGGCGGCATGTGGCGCGATTCATATCCCGAAACCCCCGGCTACGAAGGCTGGGGACAAGGCGTTGGCGCCGGGTTGCGCGCAGTGGCCGACGGAGGCATCGGCGTGTGCCTCGATAACGGCGGCGAGAATGTTTATGAGTTCGACTACCTCTCCCACGGCGGCGGATATTGGTGCGGACTCGGTTTCGCCCGCGATTTCAGCGGAAATACCAAGCGATTGATCACCCGCACGGCCTACAACGGCGGGGCGCGGACGCAACCCAGTTTCCAGCGCTTCGGCTGCGGTTGGGGTTGCCATTACTCGATGGGATTCTGCTTTGACGACGGCGGAGACGACGTGTATGAGGGCACGATCATGGGCACAGGCATGGCCTGGGATTGTTCTATGGGCGTGCTCTGCGATTTCGGCGGCAATGACCATTACATGGCCACCGGCGGGCTGACCCAGGGCGCCAGCAATCAGATGGGGTTTGGCATCCTTTTCGACTACAACGGCGACGACGTGTATGAGGGATACACCCAAGGATACGCTTCGCCGAGCATGTCGTATCACCCCCTGCCAGCTTGCGGCGGCAACTTTGCATTCCTAATCGATTACGGCGGCAACGACAAATACGGCTGCGGCGCCAATAACAACAGTTACATCGAACGCGGCTGCGCCGGGGGATTCCTCATCGATCGTCCGCAATCCGACGAAGTTCAGCCCACGGCAAGGAACAATCCTCCCGTATCTACAGTGGGGAGATAAAAGCGTCCATCTTTTAAGAACAAGGATGTCATTAGATGAATAAGACAATTTCGATCCTCGCCGGTTTGTTATCAATATTATTGACCTTTGGAGTTATTTCCAACGTTGCAGGCCGTGAAATCGCCGAACAGCCGGCGGCGGCCTACGACGACGGGCCCGCGCTCTCTGGATCGCTTCAGACGCAGCAAAACGAATCGAACGAACAAGCGAAAAACAACAAAGGCGATGAATCTGATCCCGCAATAGCCTCGGCGGACAATCAGACCGGCGCCGACGTGCCGCAGATGGACCCCGGGAAAGACTCGCCCGACGACCCGGTTAAAATCAACGTCGAAGGGCCGGTTGAGGAACGGATCGACGTAAAGCCGGTCGAGGATCAAAACCAAGGCACGACTGAAACCAAGCCCGCTACTCCGGCGGAAATTCCCAGCGGCGACAAGCCGGCCGCCGACGCTTCGTCGCAACCCGAACAACCCCCTGCGGTCGTGCCCCCAAAGCCGAAAAGAGAACTCGGCCCCGCGCTGGTCGCGCTCCGCGATAAAACGCGCCGCACCTTGGGCACGTATCAAAAGATGCCCTTCAATTCCCGGCAAAATTCGCCCGACGAGATTATCGACTGTTGTTTAGCCCTGGGATGCAATGCTGAAATTACGCTGCTCACTGCGGAAGGAGAAAAACGCGCAAACGGCATCATGTGTTTGTGCTGGAACTATCCCTGCGGCGGCTTCCAGCCCCTGACCATGATCGATGGTCACGTTTCCGCGCGCCTGGGATACGGCGTGCAATCGCGGCCGTCGCAACTTTTGGCGGCTCTGGCCCTGGCTCGCGTGCAGGCTTCCTATCCCATGCGCGTGGGCGGTTCGATGCGTACGGTTGCCGATCTGGTCGAGTCGGAAAAGCTTTCCTGCCGCTCGGGAACGGATATGTCGCTCAAATTAGTGGGTCTGGCATATTATATCGATGCCGCGACATGGAAAAACGATCTTGATCAGGAGTGGTCGCTGGAAAAGATTATAAAGGAAGAGCTCGCGCAGCCTACACTTCCCGCCGGCGGGGCGGGATTGGACTGCTTATTGGGTTTAAGTTACGCGTTATCTCGTCACGAAAAACGCAACTTGCCCGTCGAAGGGCAGTTCGCCCGGGTGAAAATGTACATGAGCGAATTCCAAAAACACGCTTTCGGAATTCAAAATTCCGACGGCGGTTGGGGATATTATTTAAGCGGCAAGGGAGTCAATCGCGACGAAGACGCCGGACTGCGATCTTCCGGTTACGTGCTCCAGTGGCTGGCCCTTTCATTGCCGGAGGACCGGCTGGACGATCCGGCCATGGCGGCGGGAATGACTTATTTGATAAATGGCCTGAACAGCCAGCGTTATCTCAATAATTTGCCCGTGCTTCCCACCCGGGAAATCGGCGGCGCGATGCGCGCCTTGCACGCCTTGGCGATTTACGACCAACGGCTGTTTAAACTGTCCGATGCCCAGCAGCCGGCCGCGGATCAAGACCCCTCCGCAGCCACGGCCAGGCATGAATCCGACGCCGGGCAATCGCGCTAGAATCTAATCCTTTTTCCTAGTACCCAGCCAACTCTTAAATTGTGGATGTTGGGGTGGCAGTTGCACTGCCACCCTGGGGCGACAGTACAACTATCGCCCCAACTGATTCACAAAATTAGTCTTGGCGAGGTACTAGTGCTTGATGTTGGATCCGATATAGGTTAAAATTTAGAATACTGGAGTCCAACGTCATGGGAAGAATTGTTGCAAATGTCCGAATCGGAAATCTGCTTGATCCGGATAAAACACTCGATTGCGACGCACTGGTCGACACCGGCTCGGCATACATGGTTCTGCCCAAAGCCTGGCAGAATCGACTCGGCAAATTGAATGTGATTCGGGAGATCGACTGCGAGACGGCTACCCAGGAATTGGTCAAGGCGCCGGTTTGCGGTCCGGTTGAAATCCGCGTGGAAGGATTCGAGCCGATCTATGGCGAAGTATTGTTCTTGGACATGCGCCCGGCCGACGGCATATACGAGCCGCTATTGGGGTATATCGTTTTAAAACAATGCCAAGCGGCGGTTGACATGCTTGGAATCCGTCTGGTGCACGTAAAAAAGACGGATCTAAAGTGATCTTGTGTACCCGAACAAGATCGTGGCAACAAGAAGTCTTTATCACACCGCCCTGTTCAACCCGCGGATGATATGCTCGATGACGGAGTCTGTTTGCATGTCCACGGCCACTTCCATGTTGAGGCGCCAGGCCGGCACGCGGCGGCGGTCGAAGATCGTGGCCCCGGTGGTCATCTCGCCAAGGGTCTCCACATCGCCGGCCATCGGTTTCATGGTGAACAGATCGGGATGCACGACCGACATCAAGGAAACCGAATCGTGGACGTGAATTCCTTCCAGGCCCAATCGTTGGCGATAGCTGCGGAACGCGGGAGGGAGGATCTTTCGCAAAAAACGGCCAACCTTGCTCGACTCGTCCGGCAATTGATTGAACAGATCGTAGCTTAGTTCAATCCGGTTGGTCACGTCCAGGGGAATTAGGATTTTCGTCGAGGGCGAGCGAAAAACGATTTGGGCCGATACCGGGTCGCAATAAATATTGAATTCGGCGGCGGGAGTTATGTTGCCCGGGGCGTTTATCGTGCCTCCCATAATGACAATCTGACCGACCAGGCCGGGCAATTCTGGATCGCGCATGAACGCCCGGGCGATATTGGTCAGAGGACCGAGGGCCACAATGGTCACCTGGTGCGGTGCCGCGCGGACCTGATCGCAGATCTCTTTTTCCGAGGGAAGCAGGTGTTGCCGCTCGGCCACGTCGAACCCGCAACCACCCAGCCCGTCGGCCCCGTACAGATAGCGGCCTTCCACTGGCAGGCCGCTGTCCGGATCGGAGGCGGCGCCAAGCCGGGGCAGGCGCGGGGGATCGAGTTGTTCCAAAATAACTTGCACGTTGCGAGTGGCCTGGGCCGGAGAGACATTGCCTCCCACAGCCGTCAGAGCCACAACGTCCAGCTCGGGCTCGAATAGCGCCAAGCATAAGGCAAGAGCATCGTCAATGCCCGGATCTACGTCGAGGATCACCTTCCTGGCCATTAGTTCCTCGTTATTGTAAAAAAACGACCTATCCCGTATTTAGAGCCTATCCCAAAACATCAAAGTTCAATCACAGCAAGAGATTAGAACTACGAATTCACGGCGATTAAACCCTCACCCTAACCCTCTCCCAAAGGGAGAGGGGACTTTTGGGATAGGCTCTTAATGCCGCAGAATTGATTCTAAAAAAGCCGACTGCGAATGACAAGGGGGGATGGGAGAGAGTCTTTATGCCCAGATTCGACTGCATTTTACCCGCATTGAGCAATATTGGTTTGTATGAAACTCATTTAGCCCCCGGTGGTTACATCGGGGGTTTTGGTTGCGGTCTTACGCCTCCCTCAGAAATAGAAAGTGGCGGAAATTGCACCCGACCATCATCCTTCATCCTTCATCCCTCATCATTCATCCTTATTTCAAGGTTGACGGCTGAGGTTGAAAATGGGAAGCATCAATGCCAGCCCGATGGTTCCCACCACCACGCCCATCATGGCTATCATCAGGGGTTCGATAAGGCTGGTAGTGGCCTTGAGCGTGGTTTCGACCTCGCTGTCGTAATAAGTGCTGACTTTTTCCAAAACCACGTCTAATTTGGCGGCCTCCTCACCGGCACTAATCATTTGCACCAGCATGTTGGGAAACAACGGGGTGCTGCGCAGAACTTCGCAGATTCGTTTTCCCCCGGTCACTTCTTCCTGAACTTGTTGCCAGATCATTTCA
>JBEKSO010000225.1:0-7116 GCA_049516935.1 Thermoguttaceae bacterium | reverse complement strand
CTTCCGCCTGACGGGCAATGTTTCCGGCGAACCGCCTTTTCGCGGACGCCTGGTTCATCCCGGCTGGGAAGCCGCCAAATGCGAATTGCCCACCTGGACCGGCGGCAAAGATTCCGCCCGCGTCGTTGCCCCGGCCGAAGTGGAAATAAAGTAAATGCAGAATGAAGAATGCAGAATGAAGAACGATTTAAACCGCTTGCGGTTTCGCGCCGCCCACTGTCCACCGCCCACCGCCTACTAAAACTATCACCTATTCCCGATAACCTATGACCTCAAAATACTGCATCGGCATCGACCTGGGCACGACCAACAGCGTGTTGGCGTATTCTTCTTTGGAAGAAGACAAGCCGCCGGTAAACGTGCTGCCGGTTCCGCAACTGGCGGCCGCCGCCACGGTTGAATCGCGCACGATGTTGCCCTCGTTCATGTATCTGGGCCTGGAACAGGAAGCCCGAAGCGGGGCATTCGACGTGCCTTGGGCCGCCGGCAGGAATTTTGCCGTGGGCGAATACGCACGCCGCCAAGGGGCCGAAGTGCCCGATCGAACCGTGGGCACGGCCAAATCGTGGCTCTGTTACAGCCAGGTCGATCGCCGCAAGCCGATCCTGCCCTGGAACGCCCCGGCCGACGTGCCCAAGGTCTCGCCGGTTGTGGCGTCGCAGCGATATTTGGAACACCTGGCCGCTGCCTGGGAAAACGCCTTTCCCCATGCCCCGCTGGCCGACCAATACGTGGTCCTCACCGTGCCCGCCTCATTCGACGCCAGCGCCCGAGACCTGACGCGCGAGGCCGCCCTGACCGCCGGACTGCCGCAAGACCTTGTACTTCTGGAAGAACCCCAGGCCGCAGTTTACGCCTGGCTGGCCGCCACGGGCGAGCGCTGGCGGAAGCTTTTGAAAGTCGGCGATACGCTGCTGGTCTGCGACGTCGGCGGCGGCACCACCGATCTGACGTTGGTCGGACTGAGCGAGGAACAAAATGAATTGGTCTTGCGTCGCATTGCCGTGGGCAATCACCTGCTTGTAGGCGGCGACAACATGGACCTTGCCCTGGCCCATTACGCGGCCGGGCTGTTCGCCGAAAAAGACGTGAAACTCGACCCCTGGCAATCCGTCGCACTGTGGCATTCATGCCGGGCGGCAAAAGAAATCCTGCTTACGCCCAAAGGCCCGGAAAAACACAGCATCGCCGTGCTTGGCCGGGGACGAAAACTGATCGGAGGGACGATCTCCGTCGAGGTCGATCACCGCATTGTAAGCGAACTTTTGCTGGAAGGTTTTTTCCCGCGCTGCAAAATATCGGACCGGCCGGTGCAAAAACACGTCTCCGGATTCCGCGAAATCGGCCTGCCCTTTCAGTCCGATACGGCCGTTACGCGGCATCTTGCGGCCTTTCTCCAGGTCCAAGGCCGCGATCAAGGCAATCCGGTGCGGCCCACGCACGTACTGTTTAACGGCGGCGTGTTCAAGGCCGACCTGCTCCGCCGGCGTTTGCTCGACGTGCTGGGCGATTGGTTCGCTGCTCCCAGCCCGCCGAAACTCTTGGAAGGCGAGCACGATCTGGACCACGCGGCCGCGCGCGGGGCGGCATACTACGGCTGGATCAAAAAGCAGGGCGGAGTCCGCATCCGCGGCGGCACGGCAAGAGCGTACTACGTGGGCATCGAAACCGCCGGCCTGGCCGTGCCCGGGGCACCGCGCCCGCTTCGGGCCTTGTGCGTCGCCCCATTCGGCATGGAAGAAGGCAGCCGAGTGGACGTGCCCGGCGACGAGATCGGACTTATCCTAGGCCAACCGGCCCAATTCCGCTTTTTCAGTTCCTCCACCCGCCGCCACGACAAGCCCGGCGACGTGCTCTCCGCTTGGACTTCGGAAGATATCGAACAGACCGATTCCCTGGAGACTGTCCTGCCCGCCGACGAGTCGCTGGAAGAGGCCTATGTGCCCGTCCGCTTCCAATCGCACGTGACCGAACTGGGCGTTTTGGAGCTCTGGTGTGTAAACGCCCAAACCAACAAGCGTTGGAAACTGGAATTCAGCGTCCGCGAGGATGCGGAAAAAATGTCATCCTGAGCGAAGCGAAGGATCTTGCCTGCGCGTCGGGTGGCACGGGCATCTTGCCCGTGCTCGTTCAATCTCAGGTTATGAATGTTGTGTTTTCCCATCGGAGCCGGGCCGTGTCGGCCCGGAATTACCGGGGCGACACGCCCCGGCTCTGACTTCTCATGTGAGATCCTTTTTCTGAGATTAAATACCCAAAGTACGGCAGGCGGTGTCGATTTCGACCTGCCTGCGATAGCGGCTCAATTCGGACTCTTGGCGCGGGGCGTCCCAGGCGCAGATTTCCGTCATCCATGCGGCCACTTGTTGCACGGTTTCCAGCGGATTGTCTAGATAATAGTGCCAACTCGTGCGGCGAATCATCACGTCGTCCAGATGCACGGCCCATTCGTCCCGGCAATAATGCTCGACCACTTCCCGGCACACCGGCGGCGGCAAGACCCCGCTCTCAATGCGTTGTGACGAGACATCTTCTCCTTTTGTAAAGCCGCGACCATTGGTCGCGCCTTGATCCATTCCAATATGCACAACATTTTCAAGAAGCGGCTCCTCCGCCGTTTTGCAGGGCGGCGTTATTTTGCCTAAATGCTTGAATACCCGATCCACCACTTGTTCGCCGATCAGCCGATATGTGGTCAGTTTTCCGCCGGCCACGTCGATCCATCCCGGTTTGGGCATGCGGATTTGATGCGACCGGGAAATATCCGACGGCGAGCCTTTGTGTCCCAAGGCAATAAGCGGTCGCAGGCCGGCCCAAGTGCTGAGAATATCCGCCGGCGTGATTTTGGCCTCCGGAAAATAGTGATTTATCACTTCGAGCACGTATCGCACGTCGTCGGGCTCGGTCCGCACATCGTCCAGCGGGCCGTCGTAGTCGGTGTCGGTGCTGCCCAGTATGCTCCGCTCGCCCCAGGGGATGACAAACAGCGTGCGCTCGCCCTTGGTGACCATCACCGCATCGGGCACATTTAATTTCTTGCGGTCGATCACCAGATGAACCCCTTTTGTCAATCGCAATCGCACGCTGCTGTTGGGCAGCGTCGCCGACCATGGCCCGCAGGCATTGACCACCGTGCGTGCGAAAATCCGATGTGTTCGATCGGCAAAAGTGTCGCGCAACTGACATTCCCAGCGGTTTTTGCCGGCAAGGGCGGTTTCCAAGCGCAGATAGTTGGCAACTATCGCCCCATGCCCGGCGGCGGAGCGAAGCGTATCGATGACCAACCGGGCGTCGTTGCTCTGCGAGTCGAAGTACCGCACAGCCCCGGTAAGATCGTAGGGATTCAATCCCGGCACGCGGGCGAGCGTCTCGCCGGCGCTCAGGCCGTACGAAGGCCCCAGATTCCGCCCGCCGCAGAGCAGATCGTAAATTTTCACGCCGATCCGCAATTTCCAAAACGGCCATTGCGTGAGCCGATACGTGGGAAATATGATCGGCAAGGGCCGGGAGATATGCGGGGCAATGCGGTGCACGATTTTCTTTTCGTGGCTGGACTGGTAAACCAGGCCGATATGCCCTTGTGCCAGGTAACGCAATCCGCCGTGCAAGAGCCGCGTGGAACGGCTGCTGGTGCCGAATGCCAGATCGTATTGTTCGACCAACCCCACGCGCAAACCCCGCATGGCGGCGTCTCGGGCAACGCCCGCGCCCACAACCCCCCCCCCGGCCACCAGTACGTCAAGTTCGGCGGCAATCAGTTGTTCGATGATTTCGCTGCGATTGAGCATAGCATCCTCACCGTCATTTTGAATGTCTCTCGTTCCCAGGCTCTGCCTGGGAACAACAATCTATTATAAATTAATCGAAGCGTTCCCAGGCAGAGCCTGGGAACGAGTATTTGCTTATTTTTCTACCCAATTCAAAGATCTGCGTACGGCCTCCTGCCAGCGTTGGCAGAGGATTTCGCGTGTATCAGGCGGCATTTGCGGTTGGAATTCCCGATCAAGGGCCCAGCAGCCGGCCACTTCCGCCAGATCGTGCCAATAGCCGACGGCCAGCCCGGCCAGATAGGCCGCGCCTAGGACAGTGGTTTCGGCAATCTTGGGGCGTCTGACGCGGACGCCTAAAAGATCGGCCTGGAATTGCATGAGCAAATCGTTCACCGAGGCCCCGCCGTCGACTTTCAATTCGGAGAGTTCCATACCCGCGTCTTTTTGCATCGCCCGGAGCACGTCGCAGGTCTGATAGGCCATCGACTCGACCGCCGCCCGGGCGATATGCCCGGCGGTTGTGCCGCGGTTGATGCCCAGGATCGCGCCCCGGGCGTAAGGATCCCAGTACGGTGCCCCGAGTCCCACGAAGGCGGGCACGAAATACACTCCGCCCGAGTCCGCCACTGAAGCGGCAAGTTCCACAACATCGGCCGAGTTTTTGATAATGCCCAATCCGTCGCGGAGCCACTGCACCACGGCCCCGGCAATAAATATCGAACCTTCCAGGCAATAAGTCACCTTGCCGCCCAAGGCCCAGCCGATGGTCGAAAGCAGGTTGTTTTCCGAGATGACCGGCTTTTCCCCGGTATTCATCAGCATGAAGCAACCGGTGCCGTAGGTATTTTTCACGCTGCCGGGCTGGAAACAGGCCTGGCCGAACGCGGCCGCCTGCTGGTCGCCGGCAACGCCGGTGATGGGAACGGAAAGGCCAAAGTGCTGGGGCGAAGTCTCGCCGAACAATTCGCAGGACGGACAAACCTCGGGCAACATTGCCCGGGGAATGTCGAAGATGGCCAACAGTTCGTCGTCCCAATCGAGCGTGTGGATGTTGAATATCAAGGTGCGAGATGCATTGCTGTAATCGGTGACGTGGCGTTTGCCGCCCGTCAATTGCCAGATGAGCCAGGTATCGACGGTGCCGAAAAGGATCTCCCCGCACTCGGCCCGCCGGCGCAGCCCTTCCTGGGTATCAAGAAGGTGCTTGATTTTGCTGCCGGAAAAGTAGGCGTCGATTACTAGTCCGGTCTTGGCGCGGATCATAGGCTCCAGGCCGTCGGCCTTAAGCCGGTCGCACACGCCTGCGCTCACGCGGCTTTGCCAGACAACCGCGTTGGCTACCGGCCGGCCTGTTGAGCGGTCCCAAAGGATCGTGGTCTCGCGTTGATTGGTCAGGCCGATGGCGGCGATATCGCCGGCCGAGAGCCCGGCCTCGGCGATTGCCCGGCGGGCGACGGCCAGTTGCGAGGCCCAAATGGCCTGGGGATCGTGCTCGACTATTCCCGGGGCCGGGAGGATCTGCGGGAATTCCTCCTGCGCCGCCGACACGATACGGCCGCCGCGGTCGGCGATTATCGCCCGGCTCGAAGTAGTGCCTTGATCCAACGCGAGAATGTATTTGTTTGCAGACATTTTAGCCGGTTCAAATCATATAAGAATATGGTCGGAATTACGGAGTTTGTTGGGCCAAAGGCCCTGCGTTATTCCAGCCCAGGGCAACGCCCTGGTGATGATGAACCAAACCGATATCGACTCGGCCCAAAGGGCCAACCTTTCCTGCCGATGTGAAGAGGAACGGTTGGTCCGTTGGACCGAAAAAACAATTCCTTTCTCTTTCCATAACCAGGGCGTTGCCCTGGGCTGGGAGAATTTCCGCCCCTTTGGGGCTGTTATGCGTTTTAAAATTCCATGCGTTTAAAAGTGCGGATTCCCATGAACAGAGGCAGAAACGTGGCAATTATGCCCAGTACAATGCTTCCCAGCATGCCCACCAACAGCCACACTTGCAGCCAGTACAGATCAATCAAGGTTTGACCGCCATAAATGCTCCCGGCGGCGATCATGAAATGGGTGGGCAAGGCCGTCAGCAGCACCACGACCAGAATGTAAAGCGTGCTGATGACCAGGCAAAGGGTTCCCCCGAAACCGGCGGCGATCCGCGAGGGCGAGGTCTCATGGATGTTGGGCAGCCGGGCCCCCATTCCCACGGCAATCCCCGCCAACCCGGAACACAAAATCAAACACGTCAGTTGATGACTGAGTATGACCAACAGGGAAATATCTAGCATCAAGTCGCTGAGCAAAATCAAGATCGAACAAGGCAGAATCGCCGTGCCGACGGCAAACAGGAACTTGCTCCAGAGAATCGTCTCGCGGCGGACGGGTAAAAGGCCCAATAGCCAAAACCGTTGTCCTTCCAGGCTGAGCATGGGGTAAATAAATCGGGTCGTGAACGTGGACATCAATAAGCCCACCACCGAAAGATTCAAAAAACTGACCATGTTCACCCAGCCGATGTAATACAAGTCGTAGTTGAAGCGGCGGACGTTGAAAAAATACAAGGCCAAAAGCCCGAAAAAAATCAAAAATTGTGACCACTGCATGGGATCGCGGCGAAAGAGCCGCAGATCCTTGACCATCAACAGCCGCATCGAGCGGGGGAAAAACCGCGTTACGGTCAAGAGCATCCGGTCGACCAGCGCCGTTCGCACGGGGCGGATTTTTGCCGTATTGCCGATGAGCGAACTGTACGCCTTTCGATAGATGCGAACGGCCGTAAACAGGGCCAACTGGCGAAAAAACAAGGCATTGGAAAACATCAATGCCAGGAACATCAGGCTTTCGGACCAGGAGTCGCGCCCGGCTTCCAACAGCCCGGAACTCAACCACCAACTGGGCAATAGCCGCCGCTCGGTAAACTGCAATCGCCCCAAAATCTCTTGAAACCAATTGGGCGTGAGCAGGTTGCTTTCCGGGCCCTTCAACAACGACCAGGCCAACCAGTAAACACCAATCAAAAGCAGAGAGCCGATGACGCACACAACCATCCGCCGCTTGCCCGGCATGAGATAGATTATCAGCATGCAGATTATGGCCCCAATCGCCGCCGGAATGTACACAAACGACAATACAAAAGGAAGCATCATCAGGTAATAGTACCAGGGCGCACCGGCTACAAGCCCGTATGCCAGGATCACCGGACTGCCCAAAAGGATGAAACCCCAACTGCTCAGCAGCACCGCGTCCTGGAATTTATGCAGGAAAATTCTTTCCGTGCGGGCGGGAATAGTCAAGAGAAAGGCCGTTTCAGGCGAATGAAACAACGATCCATACATAATTATCCCCG
>JBEKSO010000224.1:0-7133 GCA_049516935.1 Thermoguttaceae bacterium | reverse complement strand
GACGACGCTCATTCGCACTTCGATCGATTTTTGGCCGCTTAGGCCCGAGACCCACGGCCTGCACATTTACACCAATGCCCTGGTGGGCTTGTGGTTCGGCCAGTTCATGCAGCCCGACTGGGATATGTTCCAGTCGGGGCACGCGATGGGTTCGTTCCATGCCGCCGGTCGGGCGGTGTCGGGCGGGCCGGTTTATGTTACTGATAAACCCGACGCCCACGATTTCAAGCTCCTGCAGAAACTGGTTCTTTCCGACGGCAGCGTGCTGCGGGCGGACGGCGTGGGCCGGCCGACTCGCGACTGCCTGTTTGCCGACGTGCTGCACGAGCCCGTGCTGTTGAAGGTCTTTAACTACAACCGCGATTGCGCGGTGATCGGGGTTTTCAACGCAAACTATCATTCCAAGCAGTCCGAGCGCGTAACGATCGAGGGCAGCGTGTCGCCCTCCGACGCCCCGGACCTCAAAGGCGAGGAGTTTGTCGGCTTCGCCCATCGAGCCAACCGCCTGTGGCGATGCAAACGCGCGGATCGCGAACCATTGAAGCTTGCCGAAGGCGAATGGGAAATTGTCTCTTTTGCTCCCGTCAAACAGGGCGTAGCCGCACTGGGTTTGGCCGACAAACTGAACAGCACCGGGGCGGTGTTGGGAAGATCCTTGATGACGGAAGAAGCGAATTGCTTTGTCACTCTGCGCGACGGAGGTGAATTTATCGCCTGGTGTGAAAAACCCCCAAGAGCCGTCACATCCGACGACAATCAAATGGAGTTTGAATATGATCAAGCCACTGGCCGCCTCTCGGCCACGCTGCCGAAAATAGGTCGGCAATTGGTAGTAATGTTTTGGTGGTAAGTTTCAATGTTCCGGACAATGTGCATATTATTGACGGCTTCATATTTCGCCATGGAAACGTTCGCGGCGGAACCGGTCGAGGTCTTTGCCGGCATTCCGCCGGTGGCTTACTTGGTCGAGCGGATCGGGGGAGATCGCCTTCATGTTGACGTGTTCATTCAGCCGGGCCAGGATCCGCACACCTTCGAGCCGGGGCCAATGCAAATCCAAGCCATGGGCAAAGCCAAGTTGTTTTTCAAGGTGGGCATGCCTTTCGAAAATCAACTTTTGGAAAAAATTCGCGTCGTGCATCCCGGACTGACGGTGGTCGATACGGCCGCAGGCATAAAAAAACGGCTTTTAGCGGCGGATTCATCCGTAGCCGGCGGCGATCATGCCGATCAAAATTCACGCGGCCATTCGCCTGAGGAGCTGGATCCGCACGTGTGGCTGTCGCCGCCGCTGGTGAAAATTCAGGCAGCCAATATCGCGTCGGCCCTGGAAAAGATCGATCCCGGCGATGCGGCTTATTTCAAAGCAAATCTTTCACGGTTGCAGATAGAATTGGATGCGGCGGACGCGAAGATCCGCCAGGCGCTTAAGCCGTATGCAGGGCGAACATTTTATGTGTTTCACCCGGCATTTGGTTATTTCGGCGATTGTTACCATTTAAAACAGGAAGCAATCGAAGCCGAGGGCAAGCAGCCGTCGCCCAAACAACTTCGAGAGTTGATTCAAAAAGCCAAATCGGAGAACGCGAGGATAATTTTTATCCAGCCGCAATTCGACCGGCATATCGCCCAGGCTGTGGCCGACGCAATTGGCGGCCGAATAGTGCCGATAAACGACATGGAAAAAGATGTACTTAACAATTTGCAGGACATGGCGAAGAAAATTAAAAAAGCCTTCGAGGAAACCCGTTCGGAACTTTAATGTACTGTTGCGTTCCCACGCGGAGCGTGGGAACGAGATCACCGGAGCGTGGGAACGAGATTATTATTTCTGTTATAAATCCTATGTCAGTCGAGCCTGTCATTTCACTTTGCGGAGTTTCATTCTCCTACGGCAACGTGCCGGTGCTGGAGAATGTGTGTCTTGACATCGGACCGCGGGAATCGGTGTGCGTGGTTGGTCCCAACGGCGGCGGAAAAACCACGCTTGTCAAGCTGATCCTCGGGCTGCTAAAGCCCGATGCCGGAGAGATTCGGGTGCTTGGGCGTAGGCCATGGCAGGCGCGGCTGAACGTCGGCTACATGCCGCAACACGTGCTTTACGATCCGCAATTTCCCGTCACTGCGATGGACATCGTGCTGATGGGACGCCTGGGCCGGCCGGGATTTACCGGGTTTCTGGGCTGGCCCAACCGCGACGACCGGCAAGCGGCCCTGGAGGCGTTGCGGCAAGTCGATATGGAGGAATGTTGCCGCCTGCCGTTCGCTTCGCTTTCCGGCGGGCAGCGGCAGCGCGTGCTCGTGGCCCGGGCGATTTCGAGCCGGCCCGAGTTGCTGCTTTTGGACGAGCCCACCTCGAACGTCGACACCCTCATGGGATCGCGCCTCTGGGATCTGCTCCGCGAACTGAACCAAAGCATGACGATTCTCATGGTCACCCACGATTTGGGATTCGTGTCGAACCTGGTGGAAAAAGTAATCTGCGTGAATCGCCGCGTCGTGGTCCATCCGACCTCGCACGTCACGGGCGAGGTGATCAGCGATATCTACGGCAGCGACGTGCGAATGGTCAGGCACGGCGACCACCTGGCTGGATCGGAACATAAACATGAGTGAATTTATCGATGCACTTCGCGATCCCGGCATGTCGTTCCTGCGCTACGCGCTGTTGGTGGGACTGCTTTCCAGCATTTCCCTGGGCGTAGTGGGATCGTACGTGGTAACCAGGCGGATTACCTACATAGCGGCGGCCATCGCGCATTGCGTGCTGGGCGGCATCGGCGCCGCGCTTTATCTCGACAAGGTAGTCGGCTGGACCTGGTGCGACCCCATGTATGGGGCAACTGCCGCGGCGATCCTATCGGCGCTTGTCATCGGATTGGTCAGCATGTACGCAAAAGAGCGGGAAGATACGGTCATCAGCGCGGTCTGGGCGATAGGCATGGCCGTGGGCGTGTTGTTTCTTTACAAAATTCCCGGAAATTGGGCGGCCGACGCCATGAGTTATCTATTCGGCAACATCCTTATCGTTTCGAAAAACGATTTGTGGCTGGTGGCGGGCATGGACGTGCTGGTGGCGGCAGTGGGCCTGGGTTTTTACAACAAGTTTCTCGCCCTGTGCTTCGACGAAGAGTTCGCCGAACTCCGCGGCGTGCGGACAAAAGTGTTTTACCTGATCCTCTTGTGCCTCACGGCACTGACCGTGGTGCTCTTGGTCCGCGTGGTGGGCATGGTGTTGGTGATCGCCCTAATGACCCTGCCGCCGGCGATTGCAGGATATTTTTCCCGGCAATTATGGCAGATGATGCTCCTGGCCGTAATCTTCTGCGCCGTTGTAGTCGGCGCGGGAATCGCCGTCAGCTATCCCGTAAATCTGCCCAGCGGCCCGGTGATCATCCTGCTGGCGGGCAGCGCGTATTTGCTGGTGACAATCGCCAGCCTTGTATGGCAAAAATTAAGATCATAACCGAATTTACCCGCCGCGATTAGAAATTGGCGTTTATCGTTTCATTGGCTTTTGCGTATAATTGCCGTGATTGGCCGACTAGAGAATAGACTCCAACAGTAATTCAATTCGTTGTACCTGTATTATCATTATTTTCTTCTTGGTCAAGTTCCAAGAAGGCCATTTCGGCAATAGCAACGAGCTGTTCGTCGGTTAATGGCGGAATATCATCAATAGCCATATTTCTGCTCGTTAATCGAAAGTGTCAATGATAAATCAGGGGATACTTTTTTGGATGTTGAAGGCTTTCCAATTCAAGATCGACATCCAAATCAGGCCAATGCAAATGGGATCCATGGGATATTTTAACCTTATGAATCTCGGAGACTTTCGCGTCTTTAAACCGTGGATATTCTTTGTAAGGTAAAAAGTATTCCCGTTCATTTACAAATATCCAAATGCCTTTTTGGGTAATATCTTGCACTTCAACATGAGTTTTCATTATTGACCTTCCAACGCTCCCCGACCAACCCTCGGTTGGTGCCCGGTCGCGGCTAAACGGATGTAACGGCTCTGTTATAATTCATGGAGTTGTTGCCCGTTTCAGCATCTCTTCCAAATGCACCGTAACGCAATCGGCCAGGGCGTCGGGATTGTACCCGCCTTCCAGAACGCTAATTACTCGGCCCTTGGCATACGCGGCGGCAACGTCGAGCACGGCGTTGGTAAGAGTAATAAAGTCCTCGGTTTCCAGGCCCAAGTTGCCGATCGGATCCGCGCTATGGGTGTCGAAACCGGCGCTGATGAGCACCAACTCGGGTTTGATTTGGGCGGCGAAGCGATCCAGGTTGTCCGAGAAGCGGGTCAAATAATCTTTTCGCGGCGTGCCATAGTGTACCGGCAAATTCAACGTTGTGCCCAGCCCCAGACCGCCGCCGGTCTCGTCCTCGTCGCCCGTGCCCGGATAAAACGGCCAGCGGTGGATGGAAAGAAAGCCCACTTGCGGGTCTTCCCAAAAAGTCGCCTGTGTGCCGTTGCCGTGATGAACGTCCCAATCGACGATCAATACCCGGCCCAGTCCCAAGCTGTCCACGGCCGCTCGCGCGGCAACGGCTATATTGTTGAAAATGCAAAAGCCCATGGCGTGGCCGGGCATGGCGTGATGGCCGGGCGGGCGCACCAAACACATTGCCTGGGTATCTTCGCCGCGGACAATCCGTTCCGCGGCGTCGCAAACGCAGCCCGCGGCCAACATGGCTACCTCAAAACTGGCCGGACTGACAATGGTATCGGATTCGATGTGTCCCCCGCCCGACTTGGCATACGCCCGAATCTCGTCGATGTACCCGGGCGAATGAACCCTGGCCAGACGCTGCCGCGAAACCGGCTTGAATGCCGGCCGCTTGAATTTGGCCAGTAGTCCGGCCTCTTCCAGTCGCTGCGGAATCGCTCGGATGCGATTGGCGCACTCCGGATGATGGCCCGTCTCATGGTCCAAAAAGCAGCGGGCAGAGTAAAGCAGGGTCATTTATTAGGTCGCAAATGCCGCGAAACCGCAAGCGGTTTCAAAGTATCAAATCAAACATTATAATTTCATTGTTAATCTTAATATTATTTGTTACAACGCTATAGGGTCGTAAATTAGTGAAAATGTGAAGCATTCCAGCCCGCTTCACCCGGAATAGCTGATTTCCCCTTTTTACCCAACCCAACTTGACAGAACTCCTTGATCGTTGGTAGCCTATATAGGACCTCTATATTCTCATACTGATTGGCAACAACACCCCAAATACTCAATATGGGTTCAAAGCACCCCCCTTTTCCGCACAGCCATGATGTACGCCGGGCTGTTTTTCTTTCAGCAATACTCCTATTGGGCGGAGTAATGTCCGGCCGCGTTTTCGCCCAAGGCGGCAATGCGGACGAAAGTCCGGCCGGGGCGGGAGTTGCCGCGGGTCTTTATGCGGAAGATCCCGTCGATCAAACCCAAAAAAATAAAATCAGAGATATCGGCCCAACGCTCAACTCGGGCAAGTTCGATCCCAACCAGCCCCAACAGAAGGAGGATTTTGATAATTATTATAAAACTTATGCCCTTCCGCGTTGGACCCAGTTAAGCACCCTCAACAGTTTGCGTGTCTATCACCAGGAACTTTTTAGTAATCTCTCTCGAGCCAAGAGCGGCGAAGTGCATGATTACCTTAATAAATTGGTTCTGGATTACATGGGCAAGATCGCTAAAAGTGATAAGTATCACCCGGCCGTTCGTATAAATGCCATGCTGACAATCGGCGATTTAAATTCCGTGGATAGCATTCAGGCTGCTCAGAATATTCCCTTGGCTGATGCCATGCCGGTTCTTTTGGAAACGGTAAACAACGACAAGCTGATCGTGCCTGTCAGGATCGCTGCGCTTGTCGGCATCAATCGCCATGTAACGATGGGAGTGACTGATCCGCAGATCCAACAAATTTTTAGCGCGATGCTGAAACTCGTCAGCGGCGCCGATGCGACCAATTTTTCCGATCTCGGCCTGGTATGGATGCGCAAGCAGGCCGTGGACATTCTTGGTCTGTTGGGAAATTTAGGTACGAACAATCAGGTGCCCAAATTGTTATCTGCTTATGCAGGCGACGCGAAGGCTCCTTTTTTTCTCCGCCTATCCGCCGCCGAAGCACTGGGAAAATTGAAATATGAAGGAGCGAGCGGTTTAGATGCGGTTGCTTTGGCAAAATCCCTGGGGCAACTGATGCTGGATGCCTGCGATGCGGAATTCAAAGCCAAAGGATCGGCGGCCGATCGCCAGCGCCGCCTGAAAGCCCGCCTGGCATCGGCGATGTTTGGTTTAAGCGGCGATGGAACGACGTTTAATGGCAGGACGTTTAAAGGCATAACGCCGCTTGCCAAAGACCCGGCCCAACTTAACAACCTCAAGGCTATTTTCGGCGATCTGCTTAAAACTCTGGATAATAAGGATATCAGCAAACTGAATGACGATGAAAAGCAAAAATTCAATGAAGATTTGAAAAAAGCCGTGGAAGATTGCCAGTCTAAATTGAAAGACTGGCTGGAAAAGCAACCTTAATCTTATCTGCTTAAATCGGGCAAAAGGATTTGCCTATCGTGCCGCTACAATTCAAGCGATTTGCCGAATGTGCGATCTTGGCGTTGGCCCTGCCGGCGGTCCTGGGGCCCACGGGCTGCCGCGATTTTTCCGGCGCGACATTGCACGATTCAGCCCTGGCGGCGGTCGATGCCAAGGCGGGAAGCAAAAAAGCCGCGTCTTCCCAGGCGCCCGCCGAATCGGACGCATCAACCTTGTCCGCAGGCGATCGCGCGGTATTGGCCCGCATCGCGGATAAAGACTCCAAAGGCCGCACACGCAGCGTATGGATCCGGACCGTTGATTCCGGGGCCGAATTCCGCTGGCATTATCCGAAACTGGAGGACATACTCGCCCGGCCATCTAACCGGCAGCCTGATTTTCACGCCTTGCTAAGCGACGCCGATCCGATCGTGGCCGTGAATTCCGCTTTAGTCTTGGCCCGGACAGGCGACGGCGCGGGCCGGGAGCGATTGATCGACGCCGTGCGATCGCCGGAACTCCCCCTGCCCGCTCGATGCGCGGCGGTCGAGGCGTTGGCCAATCTGAAGGATCCCCAGGCAGTCGATTCGCTGAAAGACCTGC
>JBEKSO010000223.1:0-7139 GCA_049516935.1 Thermoguttaceae bacterium | reverse complement strand
AGGGTTTTCCCCTTTGGGATACTCTTTACTACTACACCCCTTACTATCCCCTTCTATTTCCTCGCGCGTGCGTTGATAACAAGTGTGTGAACCTTGTGAACCTTGTGAAGGTTGTGAATCGTCGGCAGGGTGGAGCATCCCAATTCCCACAAAACACCATTGCAGCTTACCGGCTACGGTCCGTTGCTTCTTTTCGATGTTCGGGCGTAGCTTTTGTATTGCAAGACTAAACGCGGTATCGGTCATTGACGGTCGGCCTTCACGCTCCACGGCCGCGTTGTAGGCTACTCTGAGGGCTTGCTTTGTGACAAAGGAAAATGGATCATCAACCGTGTATCGGTCCAGCCAAACGGCCAAGGGATCGGTTGTAGAGTGAAAATCCCGCCATGCCTCTTGAACGGAAGGCGGATCGGAAAACCGCCGTTGCTTTTCGACCCGGCGCAGCCCCTCGAGCGCCTTATTGAGCATCCCCGATAGTTCTTCCGGCGCTTGCAACCGGGCATCTAAAATATCACGCGGTATCTGTTCATCCGGGCCGAAAGTATGATCGAATGGTATTACAACCCAGCGCCGGAAAAATGCCGCTGAACTATCCGCGCTTCGTGGTGGGTGATTCGCGGAGAAAACCAACCGGGCAAACGGTTCAATGTCAAATGAATCCTTAAACTTATATTCTGCGTTCAGAGTATCGCCGCCGGTCAGCGCCTTAAATGTCGATGTGCCGGCAAGATGTTCGCTTGGAAGATCGGCGCAGATATTGGCGAGTTTTCCAACCAACCGGGAAACGGAAAACTTATCAATTTCCAGCTTGTGAAGTGGAATAGCTGCTACATTGTGCCGACCGAGAAACCGGACAAGCAGAGATAGCCAAACCGACTTGCCGTTGCAACCTTCCCCAAGTAGTAAAATCGCTTTTTGTAACCACGTTGCGGGCACCATCAAAACGCCGGCGATTTCCCACGCCATATTATAAGCATCGGCCGGGAATGTACTCTTAACAAAAGAATCAATGTTCAGACACGTTGCCGCCGGATTGTGATCGACCGGCAATTGCACCACTGATAGATATTTTGGATTGTGTGGAAGCAATACACCGTCAATTACTCTGACCATGCCATTCTTGACATTGACTAAATCTAATCGCGGCCGGTCTGGCAACTCTTGAGCATCAACCCGGATAAATTCGACCACTTCCGATGCAAGGCGTGTACTCCATGCCTTTGTATCGCCCCACGCGGTCAGCATTGTCTTGACCATCGACTTGATATATTTATCAGCATGCGGGCGATAAGCCCCGCCATCGTATCGGTAGAGCTTGCCGCCGGCGTCCTGGGCAAAGGATTCTTTCAAGCAGATTGCATCGGCAAGAGTTTTGACGCGGCCGGGTTCATCATCTTCGTTTTTTTCGTTGGCGGATTGCTCGGCCTCCCACGCCGCAATATTTTCCGCCGTCACGATCGGCGCGGCATCGACTAGGGTTTGCAATTCATCGACCGAGTGACCGGCGTTTAACCAATCCGAAACATCGCCTTTTTCTGGCAGTCCGCTCAAGTCGATTATTTTGATACTTGCCGCCGTGCCGTAAAGTTTCGAGGTTATATCGTGGGCATGGTCGCGCCCGGGCTTATCATTGTCGGGCAAAATTACAACAGATCGACGGGCAAAGTATTGAGCAAAATCTTTCGACCACTTCCCAGCGCCGCCGGCGTTGGTAGTCGCAATCAATCCAAGGGGAAAAAGTTTATCGGCGTCCTTCTCACCTTCGACGATGAAAATGATTTTCGATAAATCGGCCGCAATCAATTCCGGCAAACGATACGGAACCTTCTTAATGTCTTTGACCGACCACAGCCACCCGCCGCCGGGTTTCGGCGCTCGCTGCCTAAAATCCTTCGGAACATATCGGCATGATTGAAAAAGTAAAGTTCCATCGGCGGCTTGATAATCGTAAGTTGCAACTAGTCGCGGCTTGCCGTTCTTCGTTGCATTGTTTTTCAACGGCATCAAGTCGCGCATGGTTAAACCCATCGCGGCAACGACTTTTTCAGACGAATCACCACCAAAATCGTGGAGCAAGATTTTTCCGTCATCCCCAATACTAACCGATAAACTGGGTTTGGTATCATCACGGCGTGGGGATAGAGCCATATAGCCTTGGCCGTTGTTGCGGACACCCTGCAATCGGGATAAGACTAATTCAAGTTGGGGCGATAAAGTCTCAGTCATCTTAGAAATATTCAATCACTTCCATGTCTTTGGCGCGCCGCCGGCGGATAGACTTTGGCGCGGGTGTTGTCGATCTACGCAGCTCGAATAGTTCAATATCCTTTTCATCAATCAGAAAACGCGGCCGACCACCAGGCTTGGTTGCGGCATTGATCGCGGCGAGTTCGCCCGTCTCAATCCATGTTAGGATTTTGTGGGCGTCGATGCCCCAACTCTTGGCGAGTTTAGGCGGGGTAACTTTCATCGCTGGGCGGCCTCCTGCTTGATAGAAGGCTTGTCTTGCCGTTGCCGACCCAAACGATTGGCGGCTCTTAGGAGCACACGGAGGGCTTTTTCTTCCGCCTCTATTTTATCTAGCCGCCGGCGGATTTCCTCCGCATTCAGAGATTCAACAATAGATTCTGCATTCGTCATAGTGCTTATTCATAGCACAATGACAAAACACGGTAGTGGTCAAATTGTGGTCAAATTGTTTCCAACAGAGACCGGCTATTCAGTAAGCCGGATAGTCGTAGAATAACCCCCTTTTCCTTTGCTTCCAGGCAGGAAAATGAATTTTTTGAGAGCATGATACTTATCCAGTAGTTTGGTGAGAACCTTATTTGCTTGCGGGCAAAGGGATTTATTTCTCAATTCCTGCAATGTTATAGCCCTTGCATCAACGAGCGCCTTCAAGACTTCTTCTTCGTTGGATTCCAAGGCAAGGGGTTTGCCTTTTAAAACAAGTATTTTTCTTTCGGGATCGAACACACAATCGACATTGACTAATGGTTTCCGTGTTAACCGCGATTCAATTTTTTTTCTGTCTATCCATGCTCGCGCCCATTCAACAATTTCCCATAATTTCATTGGATTGGGATCTTTTTCTATGATACGCGCCAAATGTGCCCATTTCTCTATATCATTTCCAGGAGGATCGAAACCCATGTTTTTCAATTCGGCGTTGGCTTCATTTATCGCCTCACGGATTTCCATCAAAGTAATGCGTTGTTTTTCCAACCATTTTTTTCCTTGCGGACTAGCTAGATATTTTTCCCGCTTTGCAAGATAATCTTTATTGGCTTTTAGAAAAGCTTCTCCAGCCTTGATAGGGTCTATAGACATGATTCGTCTTTCCTTTCATCCGGGCGACCGACCGGCCACCGTGGGGGAAAGACGATTTCCATGGCAACCGGCCGGCCTATGCGGGGAGCTACCCCGCGACCCGGCAATATCAGCTTATTGTAAAACTTTTATTTTCTCCATTCCACAATAAAATCTTGCCATTGGTTAAAACAGCCAAAGGTCCATCAGGCTTATCATCTAATGCTTTACTTGCGATTTCATCTATAGCTAATCCTGTTTTCTCCCTCAGTTCTTTGGATAATCCGCTGCGGAGTAATTCACGCGGAGAGGGGCCTTGAGGGTTATTTTTGACGGTAGCCTTAACAACTCGCATTGTAGCAGTCAATGTTTTCGGCGTTACTGCTTTCGCTTTGCGCGGATAAGATTTTGCAGTCTTATGTCGAGGGGCTTTGTCGGCCAGGCCGGCTTTAAATTCTCGATAGCATGAGACAATGCCGGCCCATAAATCCTTAATGGGGTGCGCGTGTTTTCTCTTTGCTTTCATTTTGCCGTTTCCTTTTCAAAAAGCCATGCGTGGACGTGATCGACCACGGCCTTTAATCGTGCATCGCTTATGCGTTCCCTGTACAGTCCGGCCATCGAATCATCGGCATGCCCCATGATTGCATCGACGGCTATTTGATCTTTAGCATCGCCGGCCATCGTTTCAAAGATATGGCGCAGGCTGTAAAAACCCAGTCCGGGCCGATGATAACCCAAGTCGCGGAGTATTTTGCCAAATTCGCGGGAAACCGGGTTTTCCCGTTTGATCTTGGGTTTTCCGTTCTTTTTATCGGAATACACTACTGTTGCCTTATTCCACTTGCCCCCATACTTCGTAATAAACGCTAGGCCCTTGTGGGCAACGTCTTTGGGTTTCGGCTTCTTATCCAGGGCATCGCGTAGGGCGGCCACTGTCTCGGGCCAGAGTGGGCATCGTCGAGGTATACCGGTCTTTGGGCGTCCGAAGTTCACCCAGCCGGTTTTCAGATTGATTGCCTTGATCGGAAGGTCGGCTACATCGGTATTACCGAATCCACAATTAACACCTAATAAGATCATGGCTTTTATTTGGATGTGCGCGGCGTCAATGATTTTTCGCAATTCATTGGCCTGGAATAGGCGGGGGCCTTTCTTCGCCCGCTCCAATCGCATGGTCTTTTTGCTTGGCGGCTTGAATTCGCCAAACTTTACCGGGCGGTCGATCAAGTCCTGCTTGTAGGCATAATTGAAAATCACCCTAACCCGTCGAATCTCATTGCCCAACGTGGTCGGCCCCCAAAGTCTCGCCAACGATGCCCTAAAGTGTTCGAAGTCTTTGGGGCCAATGTCCGATACGGACTGACTTTTCCCAAAATACTTTACTGCCCGCTGACAAGTGTTGTAGTAATCCGCCCAACTCCTTTGGGCTAATTCGCCACTCTCCACCCGGGCCTTTTTGGCGGTTAGGAAAGAATTAACCAAAGCTTTCATCGTGAATTCGCCGGGTGTCGGCCGGGGTGTCGAGCCAGCATGGAGGGCATCGGATTGCCGCTTGTAATCCTCAAGGGCTTTATCCGGGGATTCCCACCTGCCAAAGTAGTGAAGTCGGCCCCGAATCTTTTTAGCCCACTTGCCGTTAGAATGGGCAAAGAGGGGGAAATCGTGATAAGGTTTGGGCGGCTTGTGTATCGCCCTTTTTGGTGTAGAATTAACCATGTAAATCGCTCCTAGCTTAAGGTTTTCAGGAGTGGTTTTAGACACCCGCTTGTCTGGTTTTCAGGCGGGTGTCAACTACATGGTCTTGATTATAGCGGGTGTCGCAACGGGTGTCAAACAGGAAAAACAGGGTTTAAAAAGATTGCCATAAGTCCTTAATAGAAAAAGACTTGGCGGCGTAGCTCAGTTGGTCAGAGCAGCGGAATCATAATCCGCGTGTCGTAGGTTCGACTCCTACCGCCGCTACCTTTTCGGTCAGTCCAAAAATTGGCTGGTGTGAAACGGCAGTGCAGAGGATTCTATATCCGCTGCACTGGATAAGGAAAGGACGGCGGATCGTGGGATTATTACAGAGAAATACGTTTGTCGATGGAACGAGCAATGTGACGTATCACATCATGTCGCCGGGAGTTATGACGCCTGAAGAGATGGCCGCGGCGGTGCGAATTTACCTTGCCAAGATACCACGGAAAAAGTGGCCCAAAAAGAATTCCGTCATTATGTTCGTTTGTCCTGTGGGAGTTCACGGTATGGGGAACGGCCGATGATAGCAGCGACTTCATCTGTATCCAAAGTCCTAGCCAGCCGCTGGTGTTCGGCCTCAATTTTTTCCCATTCCTAGTCGGTAATTCCGATCATTTCCGTGCCGGCCGGACATTCGATCGCGCAGGTTACTTCACGATTAAAACAATCGATATCCTCTTCACTGATACTACCAATTCTTTGCGGATCGAACGGACCGAATTCGGTTGGTTTAACAAGATTGGATTCCATAAAAACATCATACCACATGGCCCAAATTAGTAAATATCAAAAATTGGCATGGAGAGGATATATTAAAGGCCCATAAATCGTAAAGGCTGGACGTGAGAATCGACGCGCGGCGACGCGCGCCGGGGTCAACTTAAAGGCAACCCGGGTGGTACCGGGGGCCGGAAGTTTCGTAGCCCGATAACTCTCGCGTCCGGCCCTTTTCTTAAAAATCTTTCTGGATTTTTTCAAAGCCCTATTGACGCCGTTTTCTAGGCGCGTAAATTTGACCCCATCGATTTACGAAACTTCCCCCTCTCCACAACCTTCTACCCGCGCTCTGTGGGTTTTGGAGGCCGCGGTCAGGCGGAAGCCAACCGGGTCTTCGGAAGTAGGCCGTCGATCGGCCCACCCAAAACCCTTAGAAAAGCAGACGGCGCCACCAGCGGCAATTCTGGATTGCCCTCCCTTTGCGCTGCTGGTTGCGCGTCTGCTAATAAAATCATGGAGGAAAAATGACCATGGTACTACCGCCAACCGCATTCCGGCCCGCTCGACTTCGACACGTTTTGCCGGTAGATCCCGAAAAGCAAAGTATCCGCTTGTCATTTACTTTATCCCACGGCACGCCCTTCGGACTCGATCTGGAACTGGAATCGGCCCGTATCCTCAGCGGTCTCTTAGTTGAACAACTCAAAAGGGCCCAGCCCAGCCCAGCCCAGTTTATTCCTTCGAAGACTGCGAGGATTGAATAATGACCACAAAGGCCATAAAAACTCGAAGACTTAATAGGATTGTTGGCCGGATTGTAAAGAGGCTTTTCACCAATGGATCAGGGATGATTGCCTCCCGAATTGTTCTCACGGATGATAATAAGAGGGATCTAGGAGGTTGGTGCCAAGCGGCGACTTTCGATCAAATAAAACAAATCTTTGAAAGTGAAAACATCCCATGAAATCAAAATGGCCCTGGCGAAAAACGAATATCCGCGAAAATAGCGTGGGAACTGTCTGCGATCTGGAATCCACGAGAATCGGCGATGACAATTCATTCACCGTGGCGGAGTGCCTCTGGGTCGAAGACGCGGAGGTAATCCTCCAGGCAATGCGAAAGTACGTGAAATTTTTTCCTCAGCGTTCACTTGGAAAAAAGAAATCCGCCGCTAAAACACGCTAAATAACGCAGCAAACTAAAATCCCCACGCAAAATGAAAATTTATTTGAAAATCACTTGATGCAGGATGCGATTCGTGAAATTAACCGTGTTTTTTAAGATAGATTTAATTATAGAAGGACTCATGCCTGGCACGGATGACGCCGGATCGGAGGCTGGCCTGGTCTTGAGGTCCACCATCCGGGAGC
>JBEKSO010000222.1:0-8943 GCA_049516935.1 Thermoguttaceae bacterium | reverse complement strand
GGCACAAGCGCCGCCTTCGAACAAATCAACTGACTTTCCTATAGCGGAGATCTTCTCAGGCCGTAAGCCGAGAACGCTCACCTGCCGGGTGAAGCGTAAATACAATTTTTATCATAACCAAACAGGGCTCGCTGTCAAGCCTTAAGTTATTGATCCCCGTTTCTGAAAAGCCCCTGACACTTATATTTTATCAAAAACGTCGGCAAAACCGAGCAGGGCGCCTACATATTTTGCACCCGATATATATTCACCCCTTGCGCTGTCGCGAATTAAACATTCCACCATATCGGGTGGCATGCCAGGGCGACAGAGCTGTCAGCCATATTCAAACGGCCGAACAATACCCGGGACTTACACTTCCAGAACCCGGTCAAACATAAACCGGGACGTAATTAAGTTATTAACTCCCTACTACTTATACTATATCGGAATATGTGATGCAAGGCAAGGGGTTGTATTTTTCCCTGAATTCCAGAAATAGCCTTTAAAACTGGCATAATCCGTAAACTTTAACGCTATTTCCCACCTGCCCGTTTCCGATAACTAATTGACGATAGTCGGGAATTAACCTTTTCATCGTTCTTGGCTTTGAGGCGGGTAATATGCGGAAAATAAATAGACTGCATTGGCTGGGTGTGGGGCTGTTTCTAGGCACCTTGCTGTTTCCGGTTCTGAGCATCGCACAACAGCCCTTTCCCTGGGAATCTACCTTGGAAAACGCCCAACAAGTAGCCGCACAAAGCAATAAACTTGTGCTTATACATTTTTGGGCTCCGTGGTGCGGCAAATGTAAAAAAATGGAATCCGAGGTATTTAACCAGCCGGGATTAGGCGGGGCGCTGCTGACTAATTACGTTCCAGTCAAAATCAACGCCGACCAGATGCCATCCACAGCCATGAAATACGGCATTACAGGTCTGCCGACCGACATCATTATTACTCCTCAAGGCCAAGTCGTGGACATGATGCGCGGACAAATCGAAGCAACTCAATATCTCGCCCGATTAAATCAGATAGCATCCGCCAGACATCAAAGCACCGGCCAGACAGCTCAAGCACCGGCCAATGTCCCTGCCCGCCCGGCCGCCGAGCGCCCGACTGCCGAACAACCTATTGCAAGCAACCAATCGACGGCAAGCTCTTCACTTTCCGACGATCGATATGCTGATTACTATCGCCGGAATCCGGGCAATCAGCCGATTTCATCCCCGGCAATGCCCGCGGGTGAGCCAAGTCAGCCGAGTCCCGCATCGGTATCGCCGCCATACGGTCATCAAGAACCGGGCGCCGGTCCCGAACTGTCCGGGCCAGGCCTGATCCAACCGCCTGCAATTTCGGCACAACAAGTACGTAACATTACACCTCCTCCGGGAGCAAATCTGCCATCGGCTAATATCCCATCGGCAAATATTCCATCGGCAAATGTACCATCGGCAAATATTCCATCGGCAATTGCGGCGCAGCAAGCAATGGCTAGTCCGCCGCAACCGGCCGCGGCCAATACGGCACAGCAGTCCACTCCGGGTTTCAATCCATCCACGCCGCCGCCGCTGGCAAATGCAGGTCAACAAGAGGCTCCGATTTCCAGCTCGGCCGTTCAGCCGCCCGCTGCCAATCCGCCTTTATGCCTGGATGGGTTCTGTCCAGTCACTTTGGCTGAAAAGCAGCAATGGGCGCCGGGCGATCGCCGCTACGGCGCGATACACCGCGGCCGAACATATCTTTTCACCAGTTCCGAGGAACAGCGCCGCTTTTTCACCGATCCTGACCGGTACGCGCCGATCATTTCGGGCAACGACATAGTCCAGGCCATGGAAAAGGGTCAGGCCGTACCGGGCAAGCGAGAACACGGCGTATTTTACAACGGCCACATCTTCTTGTTCGCCGACGAGGCCACTTTGGACAAATTCTCCAAGAATCCCGCCTATTACGCCAACCAAGCCTTGGAAGCCATCCAAGCATCCAATCATGTTACGCAACAGATGCGGTGATGAACCTCTGCAACTTTCATGGGAACTATGGCGCCGGGGCCGATTTGCGCGGCATTTTCTCATCCATCATCGCGGCATTATAGGCAAATCGTCTTTTCCTATTTTCCCCTGATATATATTGCCAGGCATGAACGGTGTCAGCCGTCGAGACCCGGCCGAATGAAAGGGCGGGCGTCGGGGAAGCGGCTTTCGCCTGCGCGGCGCAATCGGTCGAGGTTGACCAGGATGTCGAGAATCGCGTCGGCGTGTTCCGGAAAGGCACCGCGAAGGATGGCCCAAGCCGCCACTGAGCGGTCGATGGCCAAAAGCGCCACTTTCGCCGATCCGAGAGAGTCGGCCTGCATGGCCTCTTCGTCCAACAGTTCGCGCTGGCCGTCGCTCGTTAGCGCCCGGGAAAATTTTACGGCAATCTGGAACTGATACCAGCGTATTACATCGCAGGCATCATTGAGGCTGATCGCTTCCGCTTCGGGATCGTGGCCGTTGAGTTGCATCAATTCCAAAGACGCAAGATCGTCGCCTTTTTGCTGGAAAGACGACTCGTGTTGCTTAAACCAATTGTTGACTGTTTCCGCGTAACGGGTTGCCCGGACCACCAGCGGATGCTGCCGGGCCTGGTGCTGAACTCGTTTCATTGCCTTCATATCGCGGTCCAATTCTTCCTGGTCCACCGCGTTTAGATCAATGCCATGTTCATCGGCAGTTTGCTGGATGAGCGCCTTGGTGTCGCTAAAGATCCCCTGCATGGTCTTCCAGAAGGCGTCGCTCTTAAGATCGTGCTCGGTCTGGTCGCCGAAATACTTTTTTTCCCGGGCAAAGACCAGGCATCGCGCCGTAAAAGCACATCGCTCGCACCAGCGGTCGCAATAATTGTAAATGCCGGTAATGAAATCAGTGCTCATGCATTTTTTACATCATAAATAAATATGAAGAATGACTATGAAAATAATGAGTTATTCAATCTCTGCGGCCTCCGTGTCTCCGTGTTGATGCTCAAAGATCAAGATCCGGTTTCGGCTCGGGCCATTTTTCGCAACTCTTCGCTAGTTTTCATGGAGCAGAATTTTGGGCCGCACATGCTGCAATAATGAGAGGTTTTATTTTCGGCGGCGGGCAAGGATTCGTCATGCATTTTACGGGCACGTTCGGGATCAAGAGACAAGCGGAACTGCTCTTCCCAGTCGAAATTGAATCGGGCATTGCTCATGGCGTCGTCGCGCGATTGGGCCCCGGGACGGTGCCGTGCGATATCGGCGGCGTGGGCGGCGATTTTGTAGGCGATCACGCCTTGACGCACGTCTTCCAAATTCGGTAATCCCAAATGTTCCTTGGGCGTGACGTAACAGAGCATGGCCGCTCCGTACCAGGCCGCCATCGCCGCGCCGATAGCGCTTGTTATGTGGTCGTAACCGGGGGCCACATCGGTAACTACGGGACCGAGGACGTAAAACGGCGCTTCATCGCACCACTCCATCTGGAGTTTTACGTTGCGCTCGATCTGATCCATGGGCAGGTGGCCGGGGCCCTCGATCATTACCTGGCAACCGCGTTGGTGGGAGCGGCGGCATAACTCGCCCATTACTTTTAGTTCGGCGAATTGGGCCTCGTCGCTGGCGTCGGCAATCGAGCCCGGGCGCAGGGCGTCGCCCAGGCTCCAGGTGACGTCGTATTTGAGCATGATATCGCAGAGGTCGTCGAAGTGCGTGAAGAACGGATTTTCCTGGTCGCGGACCGCCATCCACTTGGCCACAAGCGAGCCGCCGCGGCTGACGATGCCGGTTGTGCGTTTTGCAGTCAGCGGTATATGATCGCGCAATATGGCGCAGTGCACGGTCATGTAATCGACACCCTGCCGGGCTTGTTGCTCGATCACGTCCAGAAAATCCCGCGCTTTCATGTCGGCGATGTCGTCGAGTTGCTCGGCCACCTGGTAGATTGGAACAGTGCCCACGGGCACGGATGCCGCCTCGATAATTCTTGCCCGGACAGCGTTGATGCCTTCGCCGGTCGAGAGATCCATCACCGTGTCGGCGCCGTACTCGAGGGCCGCGAAAAGTTTGGCCAGTTCGCACTCCGTATCGCTCGACAGGGCCGACTTGCCGATATTGGCGTTGATCTTCGTGCGCGCGGCAATGCCGATGCCGATCGGGCGCAGGCCCTTGGCAAGATGCACCATATTGGCCGGGATGACCATCCTGCCGCGGGCGACTTCGGCGCGGATCAACTCCGGCGCGAGTTGCTCGTCGCGGGCGACAGCCTCCATCTCGGGCGTAATAACGCCGGCAAGGGCTTGTTGAAGTTGGGTCATATAATTCGGTTTACAGTTATCAGTTTACAGTATTCAGTTTTATGTTATCGGTTATTAAATTTTAGATATATATCGCAACCACATTATATACGAATAAAAGCCATGTTCCCAGGCGGAGCCCGGGAACAAGTACCGCTTAAGAAGGACGGATTTCAAATCCATCCTGCATTTTACCCCGAAAAAATGCTATTCATCCTGAAAAAATGCGAATTATCGCGGCAAATGGCCTTTAACCAGTTCGTCGGCCAGGTCCTGGGCGTTGTAGACTTTTTGCAGGGCTTCGATAATCGCGCTCGAGTGGACGGCCAACGACCGGCCTTGCACGTCGTTATAAACATAATCCCAAACCAGCGATTCCAGATTGCCGTCGAAGATGATTCCCACCAATTCGGCTTGGCTATTGACGACCGGGCTGCCCGAGTTGCCGCCGATGATGTCGTTGGTGCAGATGAAGTTAAAGGGAGTATCGAGATTCAACTTCCCTTTTTGTTCGAGCCAGCGCTTAGTCAAGTTAAAGGGCGGTTGGTTGTCGTGTTCCTCGGACCGTTTGTAAGCGCCGCCGATAGTAGTCCAGGGCGGGATGGTTTTGCCCGCCTGCTTGTAACCTTTGACCGTTCCAAAGGCCAATCGCAGGGTGAAGGTGGCGTCGGGATAGATATCAGTCCCGTAAAGTGCGAACCGGGCCTTTGAGATTTTGCCGTAAGCCTGGCGCTGCGGCTCTTCGACTTGTTGCTCATAAATTTTGCGGACGTCCCGGGCAGGGGCGTCGACCATTCGGGCCAGGCGGATCATCGGATCGTTCGACGCCTCGATCGCTTTTTGGCCGCCTTCGGCCAGCATTTTTCGCACCGCCACGTCTTCGAGCTTTGTACCTTGGACCAAGGCCGCGGCGCGCTCAAGGGGCGAACTGCCCGCGAGCACATCTTTGGCCAACTTGTTTTCGTAGCCCGCCGTTTCGATATAATAACTCAGCGAATCGGCGAGTTTAAGCGTTTCCAAGTCCTTGTAAATGGGCGTATCGGCGAACAGTTCCAACTTCAGCGATTCAAGGTTCGATTCGCGGTATTCGCGGAGCCGGTCGGCGTTGGGTTTGGCGGTTTCCTCGCATAGGCGGACCAAGGTCCGTGCGATTTTGAACAGATGGCAATCGAAGGCCGAGCCTTTTTCCAACAGATCGAAGTCCTTATAGATCGGCTCCCAGACTTTCAGCGACTGGGCCACTGTATTCCAGGCGTCGCCGCAGGATTTTTCAAGTTCCGGATTTTTCGAGACTGCCTGGCGCAGGGCCGCTTCGGCCGCCTTGTGGGGATCCATCACGGCGGGGTCTTGCAGCCCAGCCAACATGCCCAAGCGGGCCTTGCGCGAGTTCTGCACCGTAAATAGTTCGTCTTTGGCGCGGCGCGCGTTTTCAGCGCTACGCTGGCTGTAGACCGTAAGCAGCACCTCGCGCCTGTACAGCCGATTGAGCAAATAAGGCATCGCCCGATCGCGGATGAACTCCAGATGGGCAGTGGTGTCTAGGCGGGCGGTTGCCCCGGGATTGCCGGAGACGAACACTAGTTCATTGTCTTTAGGGCCGGCGGGGCTCCACTTCAAATAGTTGTCGATCTTGGCCGGCTTGCCGTCTTCGTACACGCGGAAGAAACAGATATCCAGATCGTAGCGCGGGTACTCGAAATTGTCGGGATCGCCGCCGAAAAACGCGGCATCCTGCTCAGGCGCGAACACCAGGCGGACGTCGGTGTACTTCTTGTACCGGTAAAGCTGATACTCGCCGCCGTGATACAGAGTGATCACGTCGCTCCTGAGGCCGGTTTGATCCGTGGACTCTTTTTCGATGGTGTTCATCACTGCTCGGCGGGCTTTTTCGGCCGCTACCATGTCGGTGCCGGCCGGCACCGCGGCGTTTACCCTGGCAGTGACGTCCTCGATGCTCACCAGAACGTTCAGTTCCTGATCGGCGCACTTTAACTCCTCGTCCCGGGTTTTGGCGTAAAATCCGTCCTTAAGGTAATCGTGTTCGGCGCTGCCGAATTTTTGCAAGGCGTCGGCCCCGACATGATGATTGGTCATCACCAGCCCGTCGCCCGAGACGAACGACGCCGAACCGCCGGCGTTGCATCGAACGGAAGAGAGTTGCACGTGCTTGAGCCACTCGGGCGCGGCCGTGAAATTGTAACGCTCTTTTAAAATTTTATTAGGCGGGCTGTTGAACAGCCACATGCCTTCGTCGCCGTAGGCGGGAGTGCTGATAATAGTTAAAGGAATCGCTATGATTGCAAATTGCAAAATGCAAATTGCAAATTTCAAATTGGTGAACAAAGACATGATGATCTCCTGTGAAATGACAATGTCACTCAACCATTTATGTATACGATCCCGAACCGGGCAGGGATCGGGCCGATTATTTCTCATTTTCCGTATTCGTCCCTTAATGTAGCAGGCACACTCCGTGTGCCGTTTCCGATGTTTTCGTACTCGTGCACTTCAGACAGACGGCACACGGAGTGTGCCTGTTACAATGTTCGTAGTAAACAGTTACACATTTTCCTTCCCGGGCGGGGATTTGAATATCCAGCCGAAACCGACCACCAATAATATTAAGGCCAACACGGCAAAGGCGATCAAGGACGGGAAGTTTTTCTGCGGCAATCGCATCTCGACTCCCGCCGGCAAGCCCTGGGGAGACCTGAGCCTGTCGGAGTTCAAATCGAACAGCGAGGCGGCTTTTTCGGGCGCATCCAATGTTTTTTTGGCGAATTCGCCCAGAGGCAGAAGTTGGATATTGAGGTCGTAAACCTCGGAGGCCATGCGATAAACATCTTTTTCCGAGGCCTTTTCGCCCAATTCGCTTTTTACCAATGCCAGGCACTGATTGGGGAAATCGGCCTCGACGCTTATGGGTGTTTGCCGATACTGCCACTTGCCCAGCATTTTATTAATTGGCTCGGAAAAAGGCAAATATAAGAGACAAGCAATCAATACTCCGGCTATAGTTCCGCCGGCAATGTAGCCCGTGGAAAACAGCACGCCTGGGCTCATTTCCGATTCGAGTTGTGATGATTCTTTATTCCATTTTCGGCGCGTGTATTTATCGACGATAAACCGCACCAATCCGCCGGCGAAAATGGGCGTTGAAGTAGAAAGAGGCAAGTAAGCCCCAACAGCAAAGGGCAGCGATGAAACGCCGCAAAGCTCCATGAACAGCGCGATAGCCACGCCTAGAAGCACCAAAACCCAGGGCAGCTTTTGACTCAGAATGCCGTCGGTTATCACAGCGAAGAGTTGGGCCTGGGGCGGATTGAATTTCTTTACTTCCGAGCCGTCGTCGCGGCGGTTTAGTCGGCCGCTGATCCCGGGATCGACGAGAAAACGGATTTGGCCGCGATCATCTACGAGGTATTTTCCGGGCGGCACGCCTTGGCTGTTTCCTTCCAAGGCATGCCATATGTAATACGTTTTGCCATCAGGGGCTTGTTCCCGTCCGGCGTGTTGCTGGATTTCTTCTGTATCCAATGGGCTGTGTAGTTGAGGAAGGTTTTTGCTTGAATATATGGTTCCCGACTGATTGAGCATCATAAGAATTACGCCGATAACAAGTGCCGAGGAAATCGTTCCTATGAGTATGCTTAGCTGTTGATACTTCGGCGTGGCGCCGACCAGGTAGCCGGTTTTAAGATCCTGCGAAGTCGTGCCACCGTTCGACGAGGCGATGCATACCACGGCCGCCACCGACAAGGCAATTAACTGATATGTTGGACCAGTCCAATGCAAAATGAAAAATATGAGACACGTTAAAAGCAAAGTGGCAACGGTCATGCCGGAAATGGGATTTGAAGAGGAACCGATTTCGCCGGTCAATCGCGACGAGACCGTGACAAAAAGGAAGCCAAACAAGACGATAAGCATGGCTGCGATGAGATTAGAGGTATTTAATAGCGCCGCCCATGAAAAACTGCCGCCGGCCTGCGGATCGATGTCCAGAAATACCCATATTGCGGTTATCAGCAACAGCGATCCGATAAATACGATCCACATCGGCATGTCACGATCGGTGCGCCTAGCGGCAACGCTGCCCGTGCTAATCGCGGTTTTCATATCGCGAAGGCCGGAGCGCAGCGATGAAAAAATCAACGGCAGCGCACGGCAAAGTCCAATGATTCCGCCCGTGGCCACGGCTCCGGCGCCGATGTACAAAATGTACGCGCTGCGAATTGCATCGGCATCCATGGTACTGATGGGCACGGTAGCCGGATAAAGCGGCGCGGCTAATCCCCCGCCGAAAAACTTAATGGCCGGAACCAGGACAAAATACGACAACACGCCTCCGGCAACCATGATGCAGGAAATCCGCGTGCCGATGATGTAACCCACGCCTAAAAGCTCGGGCGATGCTTCGATGGAGGGCGTTGCACTTGCGAACCAATCCAGCGGCCGGGCGACAATGTCTTTCCACAGCCTCATTCCATTCATAAGAAATTTATGCACAAAGGCCAGACCAAATCCGATAAACACCGTTGCGGCGGTCGATCCGCCGGTCTCGCCGATCATGAGCACATCGGCGCAGGCCGTGCCCTCGGGATATTTCAGCGTGCCGTGTTGTTTGACGATGAACGCTCGGCGCAGCGGGATCATCATTAAGAT
>JBEKSO010000221.1:0-7200 GCA_049516935.1 Thermoguttaceae bacterium | reverse complement strand
ATTACCCTCAACTCGGCCACTAAAGCCGACATGTGTGATATAATTCACCTTTTGGAAAATTACCTAAATCTCGCTGTTTGAACAGCCTGAAAAATTGCGAATGTATAGTCAGAATGACGCATGTGTTTTAGGATAGGCTCTAAATAATATTCATCGGCGTATGTTTACCACCAACATTGAAGGAGGGTTGCCTTCCGCTTCTTTCTCCGATACGCTGTAATGCATCGACGCCCTCATGACATTACGACATTCATAAAAGGAGCCGTTCAGTGCGCCGCCGTTTGTCCGCGATGCTTGCATTTATTGCGATTTGTCTTTTGGGCCGGACGATTGCCCAGTGCAAAGCCCCGGCCGAACAACCCGGCAAAGCGGCCGAAACGCGGCAAAATGCCGGGGATAAATTGCCCGCAACCGGTGCCAAGGCCGATAACGATGCCCAGGCGACGGTGATCAAACGCGTGCGGGAGTTGCACGGCACTGTTGAATTTGATGCACAAGAAAAACCGATCGGCATCGATCTTTTGGATCGCCAGGCGGGGGACGGGGACGTAAAAACATTCACGCTGCTGCCTGGAATTCAAAAAATATCCTTGTGGGGCGCCAAAATCACCGACGAGGGCGCAGCCCAACTCGCGGCCTTTGCGGAACTTGAACAATTGGTGCTGGAAAACACCGCCGTCACCGACAAAGGGCTCGATGTGCTGCGAAAACTGCCCAAGCTGAAGCTGCTCAATCTCCGCCGCACGTCGCGAATGACCGACGCCGGCCTGGCGGTGCTCAAGGACTTGCCGCAGTTGCAGTATCTTTCCTTGTTGTATAACGACATCGGCAATGAGGCGATGGCCGAATTGAAAGGCATGAACAAGCTAAGGCTATTGGACCTGCGCGGCTGCGCAAGGATCGGCGACGACGGTTTGGAGCATCTTAAGGGCCTTGTCAACCTGAAAAGTTTGAAACTTCAAAACCCGGCGGTTACGGACGCCGGTCTGGCCCATCTTGCCGGCATGGCCAAACTGACTTCGCTGTCGATCGAGGATTGCAATTGCAGCGATAAGGGATTGAAGGTCCTGGAAAACATGCCCGACCTGGAAGACCTCACTATTTTCCGTTGCTATGGAGTAACCGACGAGGGTTTGAATAATTTGAAAGGACTCAAGAAACTCAAACAGCTTTCCATGCGTGAAACTCCCATCGACGGCTCCGGACTCTCGAACCTGGCCGGGGCCGCCAACCTGAAAAAGCTCGATCTCAATCAGACCGGAGTCGATGACAAAACATCGGCGCTTGTATCGAATCTTGTCAATCTCCAATGGCTGAACCTCATGCATACCAAGATTTCCGACGCCGGATTGGAACCACTGGCCAAGCTTGCGAACTTGAAATATCTGAATCTTACCGATACCGAAACCAGCGATGCGGGCTTGAAGCATCTCGGTAAAATGGCCGGTCTGGAAACCCTGGACCTGACCTCCACGAAAATTTCCGACGCCGGATTGGCCCATCTTTACGGCCTGAAAAATCTCAAGACGCTTACCGTCCGGCAAACGGAAGTCACCGCCGCGGGCGCTGAAAAATTGCGTAGTATTCTTCCCCGATGCCAAATTGAACAAGAATAACACAGTTTATTTATTGAGCCTCAGGTAATAAATGTCGCGTTTTACCATCAGAGCCGGGCCGTGTCGGCCCGGAATTACCGGGGCGACACGCCCCGGCTCTGACTTTTCATACGACATTCTTTACCTGATACACAATAGCCCCCGGTGAACACAGCGGGGGTTTTGGCCGCGGCCAATGGCCGCGCTACGGCCGTGGAAGATCGGATTTAGAAGATGGCGGCGTGTTTGGCGGATTTGACAGGCCGGCGCGGTAGGAATTCAACCAATCTTCAATAATCTTGGCCTCCGCCGCTTGCCCCTGGGATTGGGCAAGTTCCATGGCTTTCCGGGCCGAGGCCACGGCCTCGGCGGACTGGTGCGCCTGGGCATAGGCCACGGCCATATTGTAATAGACCGAGGCGACGTCGGGTTGCAGTTTCAAAGATCGCCGGTAATATTCGATCGCTTCAGCGGGCCGGCCTGTTTGCACCAGTGCGCTTCCCAAATTCCTGAGCGCCTCGGGATATTCAGGATCAAGCTTTAGCGCCTGTTTGTAATGTTCGATCGCCTCCGGCAGCCGGCCTGAACTGAACAATGTATTTCCCAGGTTGAAATGGGCCGCGGAGTTCTTGGGGTTCAACGTCAGGGCTTGTTGAAAATATTCCATCGCTTTCCCCAACCGGCCGACTTTGACTAGTGCGATACCCAGAATGTTGTAGGCCTCGGGATTATCGGGTTTGAGTTGCAGCGCTTGCTTGTATCGTGCGATAGCTTCCTCAAGCCGATTAGCTTGAGACAATGCATACGCCATGTTGTTTAGCGCCCCGGCGTCATCGGGCCTTAATAGCAGGACTTGCTCGTACTGTTCGATCGCTTCCTGGAATTTACCTATTTGGACTAATGCGGAAGCCAGTCTGTAACGGGCCTCGACATAACCGGGTCTGATCTGTATTGCCTGCCGGAAATGCTCAATCGCGTCCGGAATCCGATCAATTTTCGCCAATACGGCCCCCAGGTTGTTATGGGCCTCGGGTAACTCGTGGTTAAGGCGCAGCGCCGTCTCGAATTGTTCAATCGACTCTTGAGGCTTGCCTTTTTCGGCTAGTGCGAAACCCAGGGTGTAATGAGAGATCCAACTATCGGGATTTTTATCCAGCGTTGCCTTGTACAGGGCGATTTCGTCGCGGTAGTTTCCATTTTGCCGCCAAGTCAGAAATGTTAGAGCTCCCGCCACGGCGATTATCAGGAGCATCGCCGCCAGGCGCATTGCGTATCGCTTCCGCTTGGCCCATGCACTATAGCCCGCCGTTACAAGTGCAATCACCCCGATAATGGCGATATGCTGATAACGGTCGGCCACCAGCGAGTAGCGCATGAATAGTACGTCCGTAAAACCCAGCACCGGCACTAGTGCTACACAGAAAAATCCCCAGGCAAACAGCAACGATCTAGCCCATCTTTTTCTATACATCCATAGCACTAGCGTAACAGCAAATGCCGCCGCAAGCGGGAGCCACCACAGCAGATTGCCGGCCTCGATATGCCATTGCCGGTAGATTGGCGCCAGGTCGATCGGCAAAAGCGCCTTGTAAAGATAGAACCAAACCGCGCATCCCGCCCCCAACAGGCGCTCCGCGAAGCCGGCTATGCGGATAACTTCTCCGCTGCCGTGCGTTTGGAACCACATGTTCACGCCCGATAGAACCGCGGCAACCAGGAAAAACGGCGCGGTCCGCACCAGGTCCCACCGCGTCAAAGGGCGCAGCCACCACACTATCCCCAGCAGCAACACCGGCATGACCGCCACCGATCCCTTGCCGAGCATGGCCAACGAGAACGCCGCCAGGCTCAGCCAATACCAGGAAGAACGGTGGGCAGTGGACGGTGGGCAGTGGTCAGTGGATTGTTTAGCCGCGACCCGAAGGGGAGTGTTTTCTCGTTCACACGGTCCTCCGTGGGAACGTGCCGGCGCCATGCCCGTGCTTGCCGTTTGTATGCCGGCCTTCAAATACCACAAAACCGACAGCAGGAAAAACAACATCGCCATCGTGTTTTTTCGCTGGGCGATCCAGGCCACCGACTCCACGTTCACCGGATGCACGGCAAAGATCATGGCTGCCAAGAATGCCCCGGGAATGGATAACTTTCGCAAAACGATCCAAATCAGCAGCGACTCGGCGATATGCAAGATCAGGTTGCTGACGTGATAGCCGGTCGAATTCATTCCCCACAGTCGCCACTCGATCCAGAAGGAGGTATTGGTTGCCGGCCAGTAGTCTTTCGCTTCGGTGGTGCACCAGAAGCGGTGCAGGCCGTCCGCGGCCTTGATTAGGTAGTTGTTCGTCAGCAGCAGGTCGTCGTCCCAGACGAACCCGCCGTTGATAGAGGGCAGATATGCGATAAAAGCCGCAATCGCGATTAGCGCCGCTCCCGCCCACACGCCCGCGGACGGCGATCTGACGGAGGTTTCCGGCCGGATCCGGGGAGCGAGTTTATCGGAAGATTTTTCGCGCTTGGGCATGTAAAGCCGCGACCATTGGTCGCGCATGAGAGTCATTCATCGCAAGTTTCCGCCAGTTCGCGGATGTATTCCAGGGCCTCGGGCACGTCTGCCGCGGCGACCCCGACCGCGCGGCCTTGACGGTCGCATTCGGCCAGAAGCATAAGTTCCTCGAAACTTTCCCCGGCTTCCAATCGCCTCCGCGAACGCGCGCCCAGCGTGCCGCCCAGCAGCGATATGGCCTCGGTATGATGTTCGATCAACCAGGCGGTCCGCGACGTGATATGGCCTTCCAATGCCTCCAGACCGGCGGCAACGTGATTGCGGCAGTCGATGGCCTTGCCCACGTCGTGCAGCAATGCCGCCAGCAGCAACTCTTCGTCGTAGGGCAAGGCCTCACGGGCCAGCTCGAAGACCTGCAAACTGTGATACAGCACGTCGCCTTCGGGATGCGTTTTTGCATCTTCCTTGATGTTTTCCAAGGGCAAAAGCAACATTTCATACACGCGGAACCGATCGGCCGGCCCGATCGGAGGCGTCGGGCACTGCGGCTTTTTCCTTTTGGCGGTTTTTTTCGCAGCGCCGGCGCGGACTTGTTTGAGGGCTTCGACGGCCTCGACCACGGCGGGAATTTGATTGCGTATTTCCCTGTCGCCGGGCAATTTGCCCGCGTTTATCCCCACCCCACGGAAGCGCCTGGCGGCCTTTTGCTTGGCCTGATAATAGCCCGTCTCCTCCTGGGTGTATATCAATCGAGCGGCCTCGAATGCGACTTTGCGGCGTATTTTTTCTTCGGACATATAATTAGTTTAAACCGATAACCTCCGGCGGGCAAGAGAAATTATTCATCGCCGCCTGCTCTGTTGGGGCGGCGGTTAAACTGCCCCCCAATTTCCCCGGCACTGCTTGCAAGCAAGCAGTGGCACAAATCCACACATCGTTTAGTTAAACGCTCTTATTCATCGCCGCCGAGCTTGTATAAGGCCGCAAATCCGCCGCTTTCACGGACTTCCACCTCAATCGCCTTGGGCAGAGAGATATTCCGAGCCGATAATGCCTGGGATATCCGCCCGGCAAGGTATTGGGCAAGCATTTCGTCGGTGGTATTGGCCACGGGCAGCAACAGGCAGTCCTCATTGGGCAGCACCCAACGGCGGCTGCCAAATGACACTTCCAACTCGTTGCCGATATTCTTCAGATGGATCCGCGGATGATTTTGCGGCACCAGCACGCGATGGTCCAATTCCTTGAGGATGCCTTTAATGATGTCGCGCAGAACGGTGAAATCGGCGACATATTGGCTGGGATTCAGCGGTCCGTGCGCCTCGGCCGCCACGTGAAAATCGTGGCCGTGCAGGGCCTCGCACGCGCCGCCTTCGAAAGTAATGAAATGCGAAGCGCTAAAAAGCAGATCGTCGCCGGCAATGCGGATGATAAAGTTGGACATAAACTGGGGCCAGGGATTGGGGATTGGGGATTAGGGATTAGGGATTGGGGATTGGGGATTAGGGATTAGGGATTGGGGATTGGGGGTTGGCATTTTACTGCCCACTTGATTCGGTATCATGCGTCAATCCAATTATACTAATGTGGCACGAACTTTTCCAAAATGGGGACGATTTGCTCATGTGCGTCTTCCACGACGTAATGGGCGGCGTCGGCCAGGCGATGGACCTCGGCCCGGGGGAAGAATTCCAGAAAACGCTCCAAAAACGCGGGCGTAAAACACCAGTCTTGCATGCCCCAGATCAGGCAAACCGGATGCCCGCTGAATTGGGCCAACCCCTTTTCGATATCCAGGAGCGTTTGATAAGTGGGATGGCTGGGATGCAATGGGATATCGCACACAAAACGGTAAACGGCGGTCCGGTTTGCCCAGGAGTCGTAAGGGGCGAGCATCCCGGCGCGGACCGCGGGCGTCATGCGATCGTGTTTTGCCACGGCTTGATCCAAGGCCGCCTTGGCGAAAAGATTCAAACCTTGCACGCCGATTGGACCTATAACGGGCAGATGGCAAAGCCGGATGCGAAAGGGGCAGCTCCCCACGAGAAACGCCGCCGTGTTCATCAGCATGAAGCGATCGAATCGCTCCGGCGCAGCCACTGCCGCGCCCATGCCTATCGCCCCGCCCCAATCGTGGGCCACCAGCGTGATATGCTGCAAATCTAAATGCTCGATCAGCCGTCCCAGGTCGGCCACGCGCTGGGCCAATCGGTATGAATACTGCGCCGGGTCGGGCTTGTCCGATAATCCGCAGCCGATGTGATCGGGCACAATCAGCCGGAACTTTTTCCTAAGCGCCAGGACGATATCCCGCCACATGAACGACCAGGTGGGATTGCCGTGGACCAAAAGCAGCACCGGCCCGGCGCCTTCGTCCAGATAATGATAGCGCAAGCCGTTAAGGCGAATCTCGTGCGACGCGAACGGATACAACGAATGCCAGTCATCGAGTCGGGACATATCGCGGTTGCATTCCTCTTGAAAAATATTTCGTTGGAATTATGTCCCCATTGTGTGAAAGTCGCGGCCGTCTTTCAAGGGTAAGCGCCCATGCCCGCTTGCGGCTTACTGCCGGGGACGCATATCAGAATAGACCTCCAGCCGGCCCTGCGCCACGGATTATATTGTTGCAGTACCAGTAAGTATGGGGGGGCGATTTAGGACGTAATTCCGATTGAATTGCTCGCATTCGAGCTATCATGCAATTATAATTATATATTGATGGAATAATTGCAGGGCAAGGAGGTTGTCTACCCAAGAAAGCGGCCTTGAATTAAAGACTTATGAGCCGAAATCCGGGAGGCGATTGTGTCTTCACCTGATAACAAAAAAATTGATTTTGAAAAACTAACTCTTTCCGAGGATTTATCCGGCTCGTTGGAACCGCTTGCCGAAGGAGCGGGTGAACAACCTCTGACCGAGCAAAAACTCGAGCTCGAGGAAAAAGAAGAAACGCCGCCCGCCGCGGAGCAGGAAATAGCCGAGCAAGAAGAACCGGTTGGCCGAGAAGGCCCGGCGGTTCCGGCGCAGTCTAAATTGAAAGCTTTAATTGACAAGTTGAGCGTCGCCGATCCATTCAATGTAATGTTGGCTATAGCGGTG
>JBEKSO010000220.1:0-7205 GCA_049516935.1 Thermoguttaceae bacterium | reverse complement strand
TCGACCGCTTCTGGCACGACAACCATCGGACCGTCGCCAAGCTCGACGAGGTAGACGGAGAACTCCACGATCTAAAAACTACCGCCGACCTTTTAAGCACCATCCACGGCCCGTCCTCAGCGCAGTTCTACACGCATCCGGCCGGTGAAGCGAATCCCCATGTTCAATTGAGTGATTTGAAAGCCCAATTGGACTTGCTGGCGATGAAGATCGGGGATAAAGAATAAAGAATTCTAACCAAACTCACTTTGGGAAAGGGTCAGGGTGAGGGCATAACGTGCTGATTAATACCCTCTCACGCCCCGCCCTGCCCGCGGTCCGTAGCATTGATTCCCCGGGCAATAATTCGGCTGCTGATAAAACCCATATGGATATGCAAACGCCGGATATCCATACGGATACGCCGGTGCCGTTTGCCAATAAGGCGCGTATCCCGGGTAGTAAGGCAAATACGCGTCCGGATTCCGGTACGCCCCGCCAAGTTGCGGCATGAAGCCTTGGGTGTATGATCTGATGTCGCTGGGTTTGACAGGCTCGTCCGCCTTGAGAATTCCAAATGTTCCTAGCAGTATAATAGCCATCGCTGCGATAACAATGAACCGTTTCATGGCGCTTCTCCCAATATAAGACCCCATTTGCCCGCCTATTATTAGTATTTGCTCCCCGCCTATGGAAATCAAGCAAAATCGCACATGTGCCTAATCTTTTGATACTGGGGAAAAGATTTTGTTTTGAAGATGGCAATTAAAGCCAAGCCCACAGGTTGCAACCCGTGGGCTTAACGGCATCCCTTTCCTAAGACAATCTGCCTAAGCCCGCAGCCGCCCAAGGATTTCACCCGGGCAATCTTCTTTTTTCACCCGCCATTGTTTAAGCGTGTCCCGGTCGCGGATGGTAACAGTGCCGTCGGTAAGTGTTTGCCCGTCGACGGTGATGCAAAACGGCGTGCCGATTTCATCCTGCCGGCGGTAGCGGCGGCCCACCGCCCCTTTCTCGTCGTAAAACACGTTCATGTGCGGCTTCAGCGCAGAGTACATTTCCTTGGCAATCTCGGGCATGCCGTCCTTTTTAACCAGCGGAAAAACGGCCGCCTTGACTGGGGCCAGGCGGGGATGGAACTTCAGAAACACCCGCTTCGTGGGCACACCTTTTTCGTCCGGGGCTTCGTCTTCGTTGTAAGCCTCGCAAAGAAAGGCCAGGGTCGCCCGATCCGCGCCGGCCGATGGCTCGATCACGTGCGGAATGAATCGCTCCCGCGTCTGATCGTCGAAATAGGTCAGGTCTTTGCCGCTTCCGGGATACCGGGGCTTGCCTTCAGCGTCGAGTTCCACCACCAGCGCGTCGCCCGATCGCACGAGTTTGCCTTCCATGTGGCTGCGCAGGTCGAAATCGCCGCGATGGGCCACGCCCTCCAACTCGCCGAATTCGCCGGCCGGCAGAAAGGGAAAGGCGTATTCTATGTCGGCCGTGCCGCAGGAATAATGGCTCAGTTCCGCCTTCTCGTGATCCCGCAAACGCAGCCGGTCGCCCGCCAGTCCCAAATCCACATACCACCGGTAGCGCCTGTCGCGCCAGTACTTGTACCACTGCGGCGAGGTCGAAGGATGGCAGAAAAATTCGATCTCCATCTGCTCGAATTCCCGCGAGCGGAAGGTGAAATTCCGCGGCCTGATCTCGTTGCGAAAACTCTTGCCCACCTGCGCTATGCCAAAGGGAATTTTCACCCTCGTGCTGTCCAGAACATTCTTGAAATTGACAAAAATTCCCTGGGCCGTCTCTGGCCGCAGAAACGTCTTGCTGCTTTCATCGCGTAATGCACCAGTATAGGTCTCGAACAGCAAGTTGAATTCGCGAGGCTCGGTTATTGTGCCGATGTTTTTAGCATCCGGGCCAAGCACTTTAGAGTGATCTTCAAGTGAAACATGCGTAAGACAAATTAGTGTATCTGCTGGAGGAGGAGAAACCTCGACTATTGCAGTTCCGCCTTTATTAATATTTAATTTTACATTTCCCCAAACGATTTCATCTGCGTGCTTAGCACGAAGATTGAAAATTTTTAAAGCCCTTTGTTTAGTTTCCTCTATTCCTTCAAGTCCTAATTTTTCTGTAGCTATAAAAATACACTTATCTTTGTATGTCGCCCATCGGCCGAAAACTTGATCATGCCGGTAACGATGTTTAGATTCGCGGCAATCGACCAGATAGTCGTGGAACAAGTCGTAATGGCCCGAGCATTTCCAAATCTGCGGGTGCATGATGATCGTCGAGTCCAGCCCGGTCATTTCGTATGCCGACGGGGCGCCCGGCGGGACATCCAGTTCGTTATGCCCGGTGACCATGTCCCGCCACCATGCCTCGCGGATATTCCGCTTCAGTTCCACGCCCAGCGGTCCGTAATCCCAAAAGCCGTTTAAGCCCCCGTATATTTCGCTGGATTGAAACAGAAATCCGCGGCGTTTGCACAGTGCTACCAGTTGTTCCATTTCCATGATTATTTAATGAATAATTGTTAGTGGTTAGTGGTTATCTCGTTTAGCCGCGAGCGGGCACCATGCGTAGCATGGTCGGCGAGCGCGGGAATGAATCAATTTTACTTCACAACTTCTATACAGGATGTTTCCGGATTGAATCGGGGAACAATTGCAAAGCGGTCGATCCGGGCGGCGGCCAGTATGTCGCTGTCCATGCCCAGCGACGCCAGGTTTTTCCCGCCAAGACTATGACGCAGTATTTTCGCCAATGGTTCAGATCCGGGCCGATTCGTCGTTGACGCATGTGTGATCTCTAAAGTATGCCGCCATAACTCGCATGCGGCAATGGCTTCGTCGTTCAGTTTATATAGCGCACCCCCCTGGCGTTGGAGTTTTTCGACCAACATGCCGGCCAACAGGATATCATCTTCGCTCGATTGTCCGTCGGTGCCGGCACAAAGCAGATGCACGTTTTCCTGCCCAAATAGATATTGCACGACTGCCGTTGTATTGACAAAGGCCCCCAGCACGATTTGCCTTGCCCTTTTGGCGTGCAGCAGGGCTTGGGTTCCGTTAGTGGTGGTGAAGACCACCGTCTTTCCACGCACCCGCTCCGGCGTATATTCCTCCGGCGAATTGCCCAGATCGAATCCTTCAATAGGCATTCCGCCGCGTTCGCCGCCGAGTATTTTTTCATTCGGCGAAAATCCAGCGGCGATTCGGCGGGCTTCGGCAATTTCCCTACAAGGAATAACCGCTTTTGCCCCGGCCTGAAGCGCATAAATAATTGTCGTCGACGCCCGCAGCACGTCGATGACAACCGCCGTCCCGCCGGCAAGCGCCTCGGGATCGGAGAATTTGGGTAAGGCATAAACATTAATTCGTGGAGGCATCATAGAATCCAGGTATCGATATTTCCTTACACCTAAGTGTAATAGAGCATGATGCCTGGGGCTAGTGTTTCGCCTTTTATGCCTGCCCGCTATTCACTCATCCGCGTAAACCCGCGTACTTTCTTCCTTCGTCACCGGTGTTTGCATTTCGTCGGTGACTAATTGGAAGCGGGTCCTCAGATCGCCGGGACTAATGCCCTTGGCCTTTATGCGGTAATTTGCGTCGGCCTTTGGGGCTAGTCGGGCCAGGCCCTCGAACACGATGCGCCCCGGCTCGATGGCATGCCGCGTGGGACCTTCGGCTGCCATGGCCTGCATTTCGGACGGCAAGAGCACGCTCAATCGCACGTTGCTGGCGGCCTTTGATCCCTGATTCACCACGCGGACTTCGTAAACCGTCTCGCCGCCGACCTCGATCGGGCCGGTTACGTCCACCGGCTGGAAGACGATCGAGGCAATGCCTTCCACCAGCACCGGCTGTTCTTTTTCCACTACCAGGCCTTTTGCGGCTGTGCCGCGAATTTTGATGCTCTGCTGGCCCGGTTCAACCGGCATGGTCACCAGTTCCACGGAACCGGTTTCGTTGCAGGGCAGCTCTTGCAGGCGCCAATGCACCGCCCGGTTGGCATCGTCGTAATGACCCGAGTTGTTGGCGCTGACGAATTTCAACCCCGGCGGCAAATAGGCCACCAACTCCACCTGCTCTGCGGCGGCCGTGCCCGGATTGGAAAGAGATACCTGATACACCGCCTCGCGCTCCAGATAACGGCGCTTGGGGCCTTCCATGACAATGTCTAATTTTGGGGCAACCACTTGAATGTCCAACCGCTCTTGGGCTTGAAGGTTCCCATCAGCATGGGCCGTTAATATGTTTGATGCTTGGCCGGGCGATACGGCGGCCATGGGCAGATCGAGTTTCTTGCTCTCCCCTGGACGCAAATCGCCCACCTCGTACTCCAATTCCGCCCCGGCCGGGTGTTGCAGCCCGGCTGGCAGGCGCTCTTCCAACACCACGCCCGTGGCCATGCCCGTGCCCGGATTCGAGACCACGATCGTCATTACCACTTGTTCGCCGATGAGCACTTTTTCCGCAGCCGACATTTCCAGGGCCAGTTTCGGCCTGGTGGAAATCGTTCGGGCGGACGCGTCCGCGCCGAAGTGGACCGTGGCCACGCTGCCGATCTCGCCCTCGGCCGTGGGCATGAGTTCCATTTCCACCGACGATTCCTCGCCCGGGCGCAATGTGCCTATGGTCCAGACAATTTCGCCTCGCGGGCCCTGCGACGCCCTGGGGGTTGTGCCCAGCAATTTCGTTCCCCTTGGCGTTTGGTCGCGTATTTCCACCTGGCCGGCTGGAATCGAGCCCGTGTTGCGAACCGCGATCTTGAATACCGCCGGTTTGCCCACTTGAATTTCGTTTGGAGCAAATTTTTGGATGGTCACTTGTGGAGTTTGCGCCCCCTCGAGTTGTTTTGAACCGGGCTGGCCGGTTGCTTCGCTGTTTGCGAAACTCTCGGCTGCCAAAATTCCTGCATTTGCGCCCGAATTCCGATCCCGCCCCTTTTCGCCGGTTTGCGATAGGGCCCTGGGCGTGGATGACGGATCGGCCTTAAACGGACCGGGTTCCGGGCCGTTCGACGTCAAGGCCCCCGTGCCTGTAGGCCGATTGCCATAGCGATCGGCCGTTTTTCCCATCGCCGACTGGCGATCGGGCGTATTTCCTGCTTCGTTATATCGTTCTCCGCTGCGGTTAGCGGCAACAGAGCGATCTGCCGCGCCGCCTCCGGCAGGATATTGCTCGACCATAGGCGGGTAGGATGGGCCTTGCTTTGTCGGCGAATAACCGGCATTGTCCTCCGCATCGCCCCGGTTGACATTCGGTCCGGCCCCTGAAGGACTATTCAGATTCGGTCCCGCGAGTTGCGGATATCGCGATTGGTCGACGCCGTCACCCGCAAGCGGGTACCCGCTCTGAGGAGGATCGAGCGCGGCGGCATCCGGGATACTATTATTGGGAAGCGTTTGCCCAACGACTTGATAGACTTTCGATCCGCCCTTATGCGACGTCAGACCAAAGGGATCGGCTGTGGGACGAGGCCCTGAATCGGCGGCCGGGGTGTCGGCTGCGACTCTTTTTACCCGGGAATCGATAACGGGAGTTCGATCGAACGAATTATCCACCGCCGGTCCGACCCGAAGCGCGTTGTCTCGTAAAGGATTAACCACGTAATTTGGCGATGTGTTTTGTGCGCCGGGTCCACGAAGCGGAGATGAATTCTCGGCCGAGCTGTCGTCCGAAGAATATCTGTCCCCCGTGCCTCGCTGGGCGTAGGCATAAGCGATTAGCCCCAGGACAACAAACATTACCAACACGCCAATACGTAAGAAAAGACGTTTCATGGGAATTCCCCAGGAAAAGGATGAGATTTTTGGGAAAATTGATTATCTGGAGAGTCTGGGCAAGCCGCCTCTTCGATAAAACCTAGAAATCGCCCTATTTCCAGACAATTGGCCCGGTAAGTACCAAAAACAGCCTTATGAGGGAAGGGCAATTTTAAGATGCTGATAGGGGTGTCTTTGGATTTAAATTAGATCGAATTTTATTTTGTGGGCGGATCTTATTGCAAATTGGTAATTGCAAATTGCAAATTGCAACTTAAACAACCGTAAGTACTTGCGCAATTTATCACACAACTTCCGTACTCCGTACTTCGTACTTTAAACTCAAAACTGAATATCCAAAACCAACAACCACCCACCATCTACTATCTACCATGAACTCTATATCAATGCGTCCAGCCAACCGCACTCGGGGGCCGGGCATTGGAAAATACGCCTGATCTGGTAAATATGGTAATTATCAATACCTGCGGAGATCTCTGATGTGTGAAAAAATGGCTCTTGTCTTGGCTGCCGGCAAAGGCACGCGCATGAAATCCGATTTGCCCAAGGTTTTGGTGCCCGTTTGCGGCCGGCCCATGATCGAATACGTGCTCGATGCCTTGACCACAAGCGGCATCGAGCGAATCATTGCCGTGATTGGATATCGGGCCGAATTGGTCCGTTCAGCCCTGGACGGCCGTAAAAACCTGACTTTCGTCCTCCAAGCCCAGCAGTTGGGCACCGGACATGCAGTGATGGTCTGCCGAGATTTGCTGGCCGATCACCACGGGCCGGTTTTGATCGTTGCCGGCGATGCCCCCTTAATGCAGGCCGATTCAATAGCGGCACTTATGGCCGAATACCAGCGCCGACCCGCCGCCTGTGTTATCGGCACCGCTTTGGCCAGGAATCCCGCCGGATTGGGAAGAATCGTCCGCGACAAGGACGGAAATTTCCTGGGCATTGTCGAACACCGCGACGCCAACGAGTCCCAGCGGCAAATCAAGGAAGTGAGCATGAGTTATTACGTGTTCGATTGTCAAATCATGCTCGATGCCTTAGACTACATCCGTCCGAATAACGATCAAGGCGAGTATTACATCACCGACCTGCCCCGCGCATTGCTTTCCCGCGGCCTTGAAGTTCGGGCTGTACCCGTCCTCAAGCCTTGCGAAGTCCTGGCCATCAACAGTATGGAAGAACTTGCGGTTGTAGAAGCGGAAATGTTAAAAACGATGAAGGCTGATATAAACTAAACCGCTTGCGGTTTCGCGATGAGCATCGCATGATAAAAAACCTCCCGGAGCAAGCTCCGGGGCTAAACAAATATGTCATGTACACGACATTCATTAAACTGTAAACTGTAAACCGATAACTCAAAAATGAACTCCATGAAACTTTTCACCGGGCGCGCCCATCCGGGCTTGGCCAAAAAAATCTGCGAATACCTGGGATTGCC
>JBEKSO010000219.1:0-7230 GCA_049516935.1 Thermoguttaceae bacterium | reverse complement strand
TAAATCATATACGAAAAAAAAGCCTTCGTTGGGCTGCGGTCCACTGCCGTAGGAACTCACCTCGGCAGGGGCAAATAGTTGCATCCCCTCCAGGTCTTGTCCTATCGCCGAAGTACCCATCAGCAAAATCAACAACCCTACGGCCATGTGCGAAAATGTACGGTTTAGCAACATAGTTTGATCCCACCTCGATATGCGCGCCCAAAGGGAGAGACGCCGGGACGCTCCCGCGCGGAGCGTCCTTATACCGGTTGTGACGATAATATCGGTCGTGTCGGTCGCGGTAGTTGAGTAAGAAAGGAAAACCTTGCCGGAAAAATCGAGAATTAGTGCTTTAACAAACTAATCGCGGTAAGATGGGCAACTTGAGATGCCGCTGGCAAATCAATCCGCCCCATAACCAAATCCGCCAATGACAATCCAACCTCAGAAAAGACCTCTTCCAGTTTATATCGCCGGCAAGCTCTTAAGGGATTCCAAAAGGCGAGTGCGGACAGACAAAAAATTGATCTGCTCAAAAGAGTTAAGTGAAGCTCAGCTTCTAACCCATCATCATTATTATCTATGGGTATGGTTTATATGAGTCGTTAAAAAAACCATACTCATGAGGTATATCTTCCTCGTTGAATCTCTCGTAAATGCGTCATTTCACGGGCGAGTAATTTACCCCTCAGTCAATGTCTAAATTATTAGATGAAACAAGGGAGAATGGATATCGCAGATCCCCTGCGTCCTAATATTTAAAAATGACCATAATGGCTATTGTTGATATTCCATTATTAGTACCGATTTTAAAATTATTTTGCAATTTTGCATTATTTTATATATTATGAGAATGGGATTTTTTTTACAAGCGACGGCAAGATACACTAAGTCCCAACTTTTTTCCACCAAATGATTTGGAACAACTGTGGAAGTGAGGAGACATATGAACGGAGCAACGCATCAGGTTGTCATTCCGCGATTCCGGCGCATGTCTACTCGTATCGCATTGATGTTCGGCTGCGCATTGGTTGGCGCATTCTGCCTGCCCAATTCGGCAATGGCGATAAACGTCACGGTGAACGCCGGCCAGAATCTGGCAGTAATGCCGTCGACAGGGCTGGGCATCGGCGCCTCAGTATACTCAAACCTCGCGAACTCGTCGACGCCGGGGTTGCTTCAAGAGGCGGGAGTCTCAGCCATACGTTACCCCGGCGGCGGCTACGCCGACTCGTTCCACTTTTCGGCCTCGAACGACGAAATCGGCTCTTCAAACGGTTACGGTATGAGTCCATGGCCGAGCAGCAACCCATACGGATACATGAGCTACGCAAGCGATTTCGGTTCGTTTTCACAGGGCCTTCTGCAAAACTCCGGCGCCCAAGGCATAATTACGATAAACTACGCCGCTGGTTTGCAGTGGAACTCAACCAAGACAAAGCTGGTGGCGCCCAACTCGGGCGCTTCGCCGAGCGAGGCGGCGGCTTGGGTCGCGTATGCCAATGGCAATGCGAGCCTTTTCGGCACGCCGCAGGACATCTCCCTGGGCACCGACGCCCAAGGAAACAACTGGCGGACGGTGGGCTATTGGGCAAAACTGCGGTCTTCGACCGCCAGCCAGTACACGACTTGGGCCACGGCGGCGGGCGTGTATGATTCGACAAACAGCTTCCTCGCCATCAACCACCCCACTTCGTTCGGCATCAAGAATTGGGAAATTGGCAACGAAACGTTCGGCACCGGCTATTACGGCGGCGGCAACGGCTACGCTTTAAATTACAACGTCCCGTACGATGGCACTAACCGCGCCGGCAATTCGGCTCTGTCCCCCGCCCGATACGGCACGGACGTGGTCGCATTTTCGCAGGCCATGAAGGCCGTCGATCCGACGGTCAAGATCGGCGCAGTGGTCAGCACGCCGCCCGGCGACTATAGCTGGGATACTCTCAGCGGCAAGGAGTGGTCGAACGAGGTCCTGGCCAAGTGCGCCAACAACATCGACTTCGTCATCGCCCACTGGTATCCTTGGGTGGGGACCAATCCCGACGGAACAAGCCTTTTGGCGGCCGTTCCCTCGACCCTGCCGCAGATGATAAACGGCACGACGTCCGGGCTGGACACCGGCACAAACGCCGGGATTCGCGACTGGATCAACACCTACCGGCCCACCGACGGCAACAAGGTTCAGATCTTCATCACCGAGTTCGGCTATGGCTACAGCGGCACCGACAGCACGACTACTGCGGCCCACGCCTGTTTCGTGGCCGATGCCTATGCCACGTGGCTCGATTTGGGCGTGGCAAACGTCGACTACCAGGAGCTGGGCGCATCCGCGTTCCTCGGCAACGGCAGTACCCGCGGAGACGCCTTTGACGCTGTATCCATCTTGAACAAGATGGCCAAGCCCGGCGACGATCTGGTCTCTACCACTTCAAACAATTCGCTAGTCAGAACCCATGCCGCCTTGCAGGCCGACGGCACCATGGCGGTCATGATCATTAACGACAACACAAGCAGCAATTCGGTGAGCGTCACCATAAACGGCGACATCCTGACCGCCAACGGTCTGCGCTACAGCACTAACGGGTCGGATACCACCGCACTGACGCCCACCGCGGTCGCGGGCCTCGGCAATTCTTTCACCGTAAGCGTGCCCGGCCGAACAATCTATGAGTATATACTCACGCCGATCGCCCAGGTAAACGCCACCTGGAATCTGGCCGGCGGCGGCGCTTGGGGCACCGGAACCAATTGGAATTGGAACCGCGCACCGAAGAATCTCAGCGATATTGCCACCCTGGGAAATTCTATCGCCGGCACGTCCGCAGCTTTGACCCTTGACGGCAACCGCACCTTAAGCAGCCTGACTTTCAATAACACCCTGGGCGGCAGCTACACCATCAATCCCGGCGTCTCAATCCCATCCAGCAAGCTGATTCTGGCCAACACCGGGTCTTCGACGGCGACAATCACGGTCTCGGCCGGGAACCACTCGATTGCGGTCCCCCTGGAAATGGACAGTAACGTAAGCATCATCGAAGCCACCGGCAGCGGACTGAATATCCTGGGCCAGATCAGCGATTCCGGCGGCTCCAAAACGCTGACCAAGACCGGCTCCGGCACGCTGACCCTTAGCGGCTCCAACACATACACCGGAGCAACCCAGATCAGCGGCGGCGTGTTGGCGTTGACTTCCACGGGTCAGATCCTCGCGAATTCCGCAATTTCCACGGCCGATGCCGCCACGTTCCAAATCAATAGCGGCTCCCATACCGTGGGAACAATAAGCGGCAGCGGGGCGACCAACTTGATAGCCGGCAATTTGACGGCCAATGCCATCACCCAGGGCACTCTTACTATCGGGGCCGGGGCAACACTGACCATCGCGGCCTTGCCCGGTGGCCCCATGGCGTCAAGCGAAAATCTCGCGCCCGTGCCCGAACCATCCACCCTCGCTCTTTTGGGCATCGCCGCGGCCATGTTCCTGCTTGCTTATGCCCGGCGGCGAAAAACATAATATATTTAAGTCATTCATATTTAGCCCCCCGTGAATACACGGGGGGAGTATTATCGCATTGTCTCTTACCGCGCATACCACACGGCCAATCGCGCTAGTTGATCGTTGTGGGCCAGAGCTCGTACGCGGAGTCGATGGCGGTATCCTCCCAGCGATGCATGTGTTTGCCCGCGGTCCAGCATCATCACCACGCGGATCACGTCCTCCGCGTTTGCCTCTTGCCCTGTGCAAGCCAGGCGCAGGACCCACATTCCCACGCAGTAGGAAAGCGCCAGGTCCCAAAAGCTCTCGACCATCGACCAGCCCGACCGCTTAAGCATCGCATACCGCCAGGATACGACGGCCGTTTCAAAATAGGAATTAAACGGTTTGAGCACCGTTTCGGCCAGTGGGCCCAGTGATCGTTCCTGCGACTCGAACGAGGCCGGAGGGAAGGGAAGATGAAATTTGGGGATTGTCCCCGTGCCCCGACCGAACTTGAAGGCCGCCGATATCAAACGCCATCGCTCGCGCCAGGAATACTCGCCCGCATAATCGGGATGCAAACGAAGATATTCCAAAATGGTTTGACGGAATAGCTTGCCGGCTTGTCTTTTGGGCCCGGCGCGATTGTTGAACAACGAAGCCGAATCCTCGATCGCCGATTTTTCCAACATCGACAGCAATTCGACCAGCCGCTGGCCCTTGAAATTGCGTAAATTGCAGGCGCTAAGCAGGTTGCATAATTCCAGGCCGTGAACCAGGCGCCTAACCAGCGGAAAACGCTGGTCTTGGATCAACCGCGATAGGCTGCCGTTAAATGCTTCGGCGTCTTTCCAGGGCCGTCGATGTCCTCGTGTCAGCGCGGGCGGGCGCGACGGCAAGGGCTCCTCGCCGCTCTGTTTGAGCAATTCGCCCAGTTCGCCCAATTGTTCCTTGAGACTGCGCCCGCGATCGGCCGCGGCGGACGGACAATATCGCCGCAACGTCACATAGGCCATGTTTTCCAAGGGCACAAGTTGCAACGGGGCCATCCGGCAGACGTGCGGTTTGGCCTCGTAGCCGAACCGCTTGTGGATGCGGCACAATTTATCGGCGTCCTGGAAGATGCACGTGCCGTCGTTGCGCTGGGCCAGGCGATAACGCTTGTCGAATAAACCAAGGCGCATCAGGATTTTTTTCCCGCGAAAATCGGGATCTTTTTCCCAGCCCTGCCGGCGGATCCGCTCCAGATCGCGCTCGTTGAGGACTACAACCGCCCCGCGGCAGCAGATGCCGCAACCGTGACAGTCCCAATTTTCCAGAATCGGCAGCACGCGAATGGGCAATGACATTAGGCGACGGATAGTGTATAGATTGTAAAGCCGCGACCATTGGTCGCGCCTTGAGGGAGATTAAAAAATATTTTGGGGACAGAAAACTACTCACTTCATTATATCATGGTGCTAAACAATTTAAAAACATAATGCACTATAAAAAACGGGACGACGCCGGTTGTCGGCCCCGTCCCTTCGGGACTCGCGGCAGTTATGTCGCGGGTATGTTTTTATTCGCCATCTTTATAGGCCGGTTTTCCCCTGGGGTCCTTCTTCTTTGTTATTTTCAGGGGTTTGCGGCGGCTCGGGCATCTTTGCGTCTTGATGCCGCATGTGCAGTTCATTCTCCAGCTTTTCGATGTGCCGCATCATATCATCCAGTCGTTTTTCGATTCGCCTTTCCAGATTGCCGGGCGGAACATTCCCAGACGCCTCCGGTTCCGGCGACCAAAACGGTGATGGCGACATTTCGGGTATCCAGCGCACCGCCCCGGCCCCGCTGCTGGTTGCCAGGCCCAACATGCGGTCCACGTATGGACGGACTTTTTCCGGCAACTTGTCCAGTTCTTTTTCGCTGACTTCCCATTTTTCATCGCCCATCTTCACTACGATATCGGCGGGCTTGTCGCCGGTCTTGGTAATGGAAATCGACATGTTCTCAGGAAGCGGCGGGTGGACGGGCGCGCCGCGGGGCAGAATCACTCCCGGCCTGAAAAACCGGAACTGCATCGGGCCCTGCTGCCCGAACCCGCCTCCCGGCGCAACTTGCTCGATCCACTTGCGAAAGGCCTCGATATCCGATTCCGGGGGCGGAACTGGAATGCGGGCTTCCTCGGGTCGCTTGGCAGGCGTTACTGCGATGGTTTTGGACTGCCCGTCGCGGATTATTTCCAGTTTCATCTCTTTGTCTTTGGCCGCTTCAACCGCTTGCAATACATCGGAAACGTCGCTGATCTTTTTATCGTTGACCTTCACTAGTACGTCATTCTGGGCGAAGCCGGCCTTGGCGGCGGGACTGTCCGGCACCACTTCCTGCACTATTATGCCCTTCTCATCTATCCGTAACTTCACGCCCAGCCAATACTCGGGAAGACGATAGGGCGGAGATTTTTCCTCGGCCAAGGACGCGCTGCCCAGCGGTTCGTCATCCGCTGCCCAGGCTGAAATTGTAAAAGGAAATAGCATCAAGGCCATGCAACCCAGCCAATACACCTTCTTCATGACGTACTCCTTTAATTTTAAAAGGGAATAATTTTTATGGTATTTAGCCCCGGGTGATTACACTCGGGGTTTCTTCATTTAATACGTTGTGTTTCCCACATACTGAAGTTGAACTTTATCGACCGGCACCACGAGTTGGCGGCCGTCTTTAAGCGGCATGGGCATCAACTCCTGTTGTCTCTGCACCTCGTAGCCGCTGCGTTTCAAGGCCTGCACCACGCTTGGGGGAATGGGCGACGGCAGGCTTTGCAGCCACTGTTGGTCCATTCGGTTGCGCTCCTGGGCAAGCAACCGCACCGATTTGGCCGGATCGGCCGATCCGGCCGGAGATAATCGCACCCATTGCCAGGGCGCGGAGGCGTTGTTCGGTTGTGAATCGGCCCCAGCGACGGCGGTTTGGGCGCCAGACGGCGTTGTTGCTGAATTCCCGCCTATATTGCTTGCTATCTGATTGGAACCGGCGCCGAAAAAGTTGCCCAGCCGGTTGCCCGAGTGCTGCCACAATACGCCCGCGCCTAAGAATAGTAAAAAAGTCGCTGCCATGGCCGCCAGCGTGCCCGCAAGCCCAAAGGGCGACGAACGCCGCTTCGTGGGCCGCGGACTCGGAGCGACCGCGGATGAAACCGGAGCTTGATCTGCCGGCATGCTTTGCCGGAGTCCGCCCAATTCTTTTCTCCAGCACTGGGCCTCCAGGAAGGCCAATGCGCAACGCCGCCATCCGTCCGGTTCCTGGTCCAGCGAATTGAGCATTTCGCTGCGCTGCGATTCGCTTAATTCCCCGTCCACCAGCCGGTCGAACGATTCAGGGGTGGGTCGTAAGTGATTCATGGTAAAATTTTACATTTTAAAATTCAATAAACCGATTTTTAACGGACCTTGCGAAACCGCAAGCCGTTGAATTCATCATTCATCAGTCATCATTCTTAATTTATCCCACGTCCGCTTCCACTACGTCCAGCACGGCCAATTCGCTTCGCAGCCGTTGGCGGGCCCGATGCAACCGAGCCTCCACCGCGCTTTCGCTAATGCCTAGATGCTCGGCCAGGTCTCGGTAACTCCAATCTTCGGTATATTTCAAAAGTAAAATTTCCGCGTCTCGGCGGACTAATCGTTTAATTGCCAAGCGGATTTTTTGCCGCCGTTCCTCCGACAGCAGCCAGTTCAAGGGATCCGCCTGGCGGTTGTCTCGTTCGCTTGGATGGTTGCGTTGGGCAA
>JBEKSO010000218.1:0-7235 GCA_049516935.1 Thermoguttaceae bacterium | reverse complement strand
TGGCGCGTGGCTTTGTAAAAAACCAATCCGCCGCTTGGGCTGGAATTTTCAGGAGGCTTTAACATGTTTAAGGTGCGGAAAATACGCCGGATTACCTGTTTGGCGGCGGGCTTGGCAGCCGCGGCCGGTCTGTCGCTCGGATTGATGATCGCCGGTTTATGGCCTAAAACCGCGCTGCATGCCATGGCCACCGATCGGGTGGATACCTATGCTATGGCCACCGGCATGGTGGATGAAGACGTCGAGGCCGTCTATTTTTTGGATTTCCTTACCGGTGAACTCCGGGCACTAGTCTTGGGAAAACAGATGGGAGGCATTTCCGGAATATATTCATTAAACGTTGCCAGTCATTTGGGCATCGATCCCGGTAAAAATCCCCGCTATATGATGGTCACCGGTGTAGTCGCCCTGCGGCGGGGCGGATCGCGCATGCAAGCCAGCCGGGCAGTGGTATATGTCGCCGAAGTCACCTCCGGAAAAATGGGCGCCTATGCCATCCCCTGGAACCCTTCCCTCGCCGCGGCCGGCCAAACAATGACGCTCAGCCTGGTCCCAGTGGCCACGTATCAATTTCGCGGGGCCCCGATCGGCAACGTTCCAGGGGCACTCACTACCCCGTAACGTTGAAAATCGTCCTTTTTTTTGAAAAGCCGGAAAATCAAAGGGCAGGGCGTAAGTACATTCCTGCGATGTTTCTCACAGGACAATCGGCAAGACGCCGCCTTATAGGCAAGGCTCTACAATTGTTTCCTTAATAGTAATACAATAAATGATTGTCCAATAATGACTTTTGGCGCATGCGTTTCGCCTGCTCAGGTGACCGGGACGGTTGCGCCTTAAAATCACAAAGTCGCTCTTGGACAACCGCTAAGGTCAACAACATGGAAATTATTGTTAACGGCCAGGCCCGCGAGGCGCGAGAAGGCATCAGCATCGCCGAGTTGCTCGCGGAATTGCAGTTAAACGATAAACCCGTGGCCGTGGAGGTAAACCTGCAATTGGTCCCGAAGCGCAGGCATGCCGATCATCGGCTGGCAGCCGGCGACCGCCTGGAGATCGTCACGCTTGTAGGAGGAGGATAAGAGGGGTGGGCAGTTTACCGCCCATTTACAATCGTCACGCTTGTGGGAGGAGGATAATATGATGGAAAAATCAACTGTCGATAACGATTCGCTGCGGATTGGTTCGCACACATTTTCCAGCCGCCTGATTGTGGGAACGGGAAAATACGCCGGCTACGAATTGATGAGCCAGGCCCTGGCCGACTCCGGCACACAGTGCATTACCGTGGCAGTTCGGCGCGAACGCTTGATCGACGCCTCGGGCAAGAATTTGCTGGACTTCATCGACACATCCAGATATACGATTCTGCCCAACACGGCCGGATGCTTTACCGCCGAAGACGCCATACGTGTCGCTCGATTAGGGAGGGAAATACTATCGCAGTTGAATAATCCCGGGGCCGATTGGGTCAAATTGGAAGTGCTCGGCGACACTAAAACCCTGCTGCCCGATCCGTTCGCCACGCTGGAAGCCACGGAAAAACTCACCGCCGAGGGATTCCAGGTGCTGGTCTATACGAGCGACGATGCGGTGGTGGCCAAGAGGCTGAAAAACGCGGGCGCGGTCAGCGTAATGCCCGCCGGAAGCCCAATCGGCTCGGGCCAAGGCGTGCTGAATCCCAACGCCATCCGCATTTGTCTGGAATATCTCAAGGCCGACGATCCCGATTACCCGGTAATCGTCGATGCGGGCGTGGGTACGGCCAGCGACGTGACCGCGGCAATGGAACTGGGCGTGGACGGAGTGCTGTTAAACACGGGCATCGCGCATGCCAAAGACCCGCTAAAGATGGCACTGGCCATGCGTTTGGCAGCGCAGTCCGGGCGTCTGGCATATCTTGCCGGTCGGATCCCCAAAAAACTCTATGCCACCGCCAGCAGCCCGCTGGAAGGAACGATTACAAGTCGATAGATAAACTTATCATAAATAGCCGCAGATATTCTTTACGGCGTTTTTCCGCCGCTAGGTGGATTTTCTTTTTGCTCCGGAGTGTTGGGGGCTGGAGATTGCGATGGCTTGGGCACGAGGGGTTGAGGTTCCAATCGCAAGGGTAAAGTCAAAGGCATGATCTGGCCTTGGGGTAATTTGGCAAAGACGCCGAAATTTTGTCCCTCCTGGCCCATCTCCACCACAACCTTGCCGCCCAACTCCATCGCGGTCACTGTGCCGCCCGTGTCCGTAGCGCGGAGTTGCACCAGGGGCAAGCCGTTGGAGGCCATCGTCTGAATTACACCGAATTGGGCATTTTTATCGGACCCGGCCAAGACCACCGGTTTGCCCTGGGTATTGACGATCAGCATCTTCACGAATTCCGCCTCGCCCGCCTTTAACAGTACGCTTTCGGTCAGCCCAAGCGTGCGGATATGTTTTCCCAAGGCCTCGTCGAATTTAAATTGCTCGCATTGAAGTTGGTTGCATGCTCCAGTTTGCCTTACCTCCAGGTCGTTGCAAATGATTTTTTGCGCGCTAATTTCACCGGCCCTTAGATCCACCGCTCCGAATTGCCTCGTGGGTAGAAATTGATTGCGCAAGGCAATCCCCAAAGTAAGAAACACCAGCGGATAAACTATCCAGCGTTCACGGTCAGTCATGGCTATGCTCCGGGATTAAGGATCGGCGTTCGGGGAATAAAAACTCGGTGTCCAGGTTGAGAGAGTTTTGAGCGCATGTTTTTTTTATTGCAAATTGTCAATTGCAAATTTCAAATTGCAAATTGAACAACCATATCAGCTGGCACAAATTAATCGGGCCTCTTGCCTGAAGCCTATAGCCTACAGTCTATGGCCTTAAGCCTCCAGTCTGGAAAAATCGCTCTATATCTAAAAAGGCTCTCACGATATTCTTAGGGCCATTAATAGGGTGAACAATTAGCAAGCGAGGCGGGGATTCTGCCTATATTGCGCTTATTGCCCAATATCACATTATGGATTTCCACTTCCTTCCCATTGAAACGGCATGGCGACGCTACTTGCGCTTGAGATTTTGCTGGCGCTGGCTTGTTATTCCCTTCTTTCTAGTATGTATTTGGGGATGGTGTGACGTTCGCCTGCGCGGTTATCCTCATCCTGAGGATCCGTTGCAGCACAAAACCGATCTTACCGTCTACACCGAGGCGGGCGCGGCGTTTTTCGACGGCCGGCCCCCGTACGAGGTGAGCAATCCTCGCGGCTGGACGTATTTATATCCGCCCATGTTCGCCATGCTCATGGCGCCTTTGCACCTCCTGCCTTCGCAGGATCAGGTGATGATCTGGTTCATCGTCTCCTTGCTTTTATGCTGGGGATGTATTTACGAATGTGCGAAAACGCTCCGCTGCCTGTGCGACCAGGACGATCACGTTGCCCGGCATTATACCGCCTGGTATCCCTGGCTGGGCCTTGCCGCCGTGTTTGCCGCCGCCTTGCCCACGCTCAACTGTCTGCAGCGCGGGCAGGTGGGCATTTTGAAATTTTATTTATTGGCCTTGGGGCTGCGATTGGTTATAAGCGGGCGCACGCACTCCGCGCGCTTGCTGGGCGGCATCGTGCTGGCCCTGCCGATCGTTTTGAAAATCGTTCCCTTGCTGCCGGTGAGTTTTTTGATATTCGTGCAATTTGTGATCTGGATTAAAAGCCGCCGGTCGCGCGGACCTTCCAGCACTATCGCAGCCCGGCAGGCGGCCGGCTCATCCTTGAGGTTTACATCCTTGGGCCTCATATTGGGACTATTGATGTTCTTTCTGCTCATCCCCTCGATGCTGATCGGTTGGAAGGCGAATTTGCATCACCTGAAAACCTGGTCGGGTTTCGTGCTCACCAAGGCGGACGACGGCGGCGACGATCCGCGATCGGGCAATTCCCACTCCACGCGCAATCAAAGCCTGCAAAACGCCGCTTATCGCTTGGGCAATTTCGTCTGGCATCAGGCCGCCGGCGGCCCGGACGATCAATTGGCCGATTCTTTTGAACTTCCCAAGACGATTTTCGAGCGTCCGGAAATGATCATGGATTCGCCGACGGCGGAATCGGTTTTGTTGGGATTAAGATTGGCCGTCTTGGCGGCATTGTGCATTGTGGGCATACGCCTGGGCCTTCAGAGGGACGCCTTAAGCCTGGCAACGGCTTTTAGCCTGGGTTGCATAGCCATGCTGGTGGTCTCTCCGATTGCAAGGGCGCATTATTTCCTACTATTTGCGCCAGCAATTTTATATCTCCCCTTGTGGCTGGACCGGCAAAATCATGCCCGGGCGGCCAAAATCATGGCCGTCGTACCAATAATCCTTGTCGACCTGCACTATATATTTCTGTCCTATGCCGGGCGAGTGGGCCTGTTGGGATTGGGAACAACCGCCTGGCTCTTGACTGCTTTTGTGCTGGTCATGCGCGGCGGCCGGCAGGCGGCGGCGCCGGCGATGCCGGAATCCGTTCCGCAAAATTCCTTCCAGCCCGCAATCAGACAAGCCGCTTGAACCGGTTTTTTGGGGTAACTTTTCAGCCACCTGTTCCCAAATAGTTTAATTAAGTAATAATATAGGTAGGCATCGGGGTGTCCTTTTTCCCCTGGTACACAACATGACTGAAAAAGCACTGTGGATCTGGTTGTTGCTTTTTGCCATAGGCATTGCGGGTTGCGAACAGGCCCAGCCGGCAAGTCCTCCCGCGGTTGCCGGCAAAGAACAAGCCGTAACCACTGCCCAGGAGGGGCCGGAAAAACCGCCTTTCATATCGCTTGGGAAAGAGACTGTTCCCAGCGTGTCACGAACGGCGGACATGATTCCCTATCACTGGCCGGCCGATTTCAAATTGCCCTTGGTGATAAATATCGAAACTCCCCAGGCGCCCAAGGAAATTCAAGGCCCTTCACCGCCGATCGCAGAAGAAAAGAAACAGTAGATCCGGCCAAATAGCTATTAAAGGGCGGTCCGTGTAATCCATAAGATGATTCTATCGTAAAACATTTCAATTTTTTCGCGGTTCCATGGATAATTTCCCTTGCGACGGAAATAATGGGATGAGGAACGCATGGATAAATGTTTTTTCGTCGCCGATCTCCACCTCTTCACCAGCCGCTCGAAGGCCTGGAAGTATCTGGATGACATGGTCCTTGCGGCCCGGCAGGCCGAAAACTTCGTGCTCGGCGGCGATATCTTCGATTTCCGTTGGGCCCGTACGAAAAACAACCGGCAAACCGTGGACAGGGCCGTTGCCTGGCTTACGGATTTGATCAGTCCCTGCCCGCGGTGTCATTTCCATTTCGTCTTGGGAAATCACGATTATCATCAAGCCCTGATCGACCGCCTGGCCGATTTAACCGGGAAATTGCCGAATTTCGCTTGGCATCGATATTACATGCGCTTGGGCAAAAGCATATTTTTGCACGGCGACGTGGCCGACCGCGACAACCATACCGCCGAGTCGCTGGCCGCCGACCGTCAGGAGTGGCTTTACTCCCGGCGGCGCGGGCCGTTCTTAAGCAAGCTTTACGACGTGGTTGTGCTGACGCGATTGCACAAGCCGTTTCCGCACCTGGTTTATTCCAAGCGCATTGTGGCCCAGCGGATCCTCTCGTATCTGGACAAGATCGGCCAAGGCCCGCAGTCCGGCGTGTGTAATGTCTACTTCGGTCATACGCACAAGCACATGACAAACTATGCTTATGGCGGCTTGGTCTTCCACAGCGGCGGGGCGCCGATAAAGGGCCTGAAATTCCACATCCTCGAGGCGGTTATATAAATGTGGAAAGTGGACAGTGGACAGTCGAGGAAGGAGATAAAAACACATACTGGAGTAAAGACAATTATTACTTAACACTCGAAGAAACCGCTTGCGGTTTTGCTGTATTCATGGCCTACTGTCCACAATTTTTTGGCCTAACTGCTTATATGCCAAGAAGTTGTGGTATATATGCTTTTCGACGTTATCTCAGTGGTTGTGGAAAGACCAGAACAGGCAAATACCCCGATTCCGGGGGCATTTGCTTGCTTTACCCAGCTTGCCTAATTAAGATCAATAATGTAGCCATCATGCCCGAATGTGTTTTCCAGCATGTGGCCTTTGGTCGGTCTAACTTGCGCTCCTGTCCGTGGTGAGCTAACTGCCGTGGCGGGAGCGCTTCGGAATATTATGTTGGACGGTTTTAAAAATCGTCCCACTTGGCGTGCGGGAGGTTTTATTAAACCGTCTCGCCTTGGATGTAGAACAATTATTTCAAAGCCGCCCTACATTAGAACATTATGAAATCGGAGATCATACCCATGGGTCGTCGAACTTTTTATCGCCGGGCCGGTCTGCTATTGGCGGTGATTGCCGCGATATCGTTGCTGCAGTCGCGGGCCTTTACTCAAACATCAACATCGGGGACTACCACCAGCGGCAGTAATAACAGCAATACCACCAATAATTTCAACCAATCGGGCGTTGTGGTGGACGCCGAGGGCGTGCTGCGGGCAAAAACCTTTCCCGATCCCAGCGGCCAACTCACCCGGGAGCGAATCGCCGCCGCCAAAACCGAGCTCGATCCAAAGGTGACCGCCTATAGCAAGCTGCGAAAAATTTCGCTTAATCGGCTGGAGGCGGCCATTCGCCAGCATCAAGGCGTGCTTTCCGAGGAGATGCGCTCGTTGGCCGGCCTGCAACGAATCCGCTACGTATTTTACTATCCTGATACTAAAGACATCGTTATCGCCGGTCCGGCCGAAGGCTGGTTCACCAATGTTTCCGGGCATATTGTGGGCATAACAACGGGCCGGCCGGTCGTGCAATTGCAGGACCTTGTGGTGGGCTTGCGCTCGTTCCCGCCCAAGGGTAAAGCAACATCGCTGATCGGCTGTTCCATCGATCCCACGCCCGAGGGACTGGCGGCCATGCAGCAATTCCTCCGCTCGACAGGTTCGGTGCTCAATCCCGCGCAAACGTCTCCGGCTGCGATTATCCAGGGACTGAAGACGAGTTTGGGGATGCACACCATCAGCGTCAACGGCGTATCGCCCAAAACCCACTTTGCCCAGGTGATGGTCGAAGCCGATTATCGCATGAAGCTGATCGGCATCGGTTTGGAAAGACCGCCCGTCAGATTGGTGAGTTACGTGGATCGTGCAAGTCCCAGCGACGTCAGCCGCAATGCCTTGCAGCGCTGGTTTTTCACGCCCGACTATGAATGCGTCCGGGTGAGCGAAGACAACCTGGCCATGGAAC
>JBEKSO010000217.1:0-7243 GCA_049516935.1 Thermoguttaceae bacterium | reverse complement strand
CTTGAAGACGTGGCCATCCTGAAAAACAAATATCCCGACCGGGTGCACTTTATCCTGGGCAACCACGAATTGGCCGAACTGACCGATTTTCCCATCCAGAAAAACAAGCAACTGCTGAATATGCTTTTCAGGCTGGGGTTGCAGCAGATGTACGGGCCGGCCACGGAAAGAATCCGGGAGGCCTATCTTCCTTTTTTACAAAGCTGCCCCTTGGCGGTGCTTTTGCCGCACGGAGAGTTCATTTCGCACAGCATTCCGGAAGATTGCGACACGCAAGATTTCGACGCTGATATTTTCCAACGCGAACTGGGATATGGCGAATACTTCGAGCAATCGGGCGTATTCCAGTTGGTCTGGGGGCGCGATCAGCGCCGGGAAAACGCCTGTGCCTTTGCCGAACTCGTCGGGGCCCGAATCCTTATCAACGGGCATGAGCCCTGCGTGGAAGGTTATTTCGCCCCCAGCGACATGCAAATTATCCTGGACTGTTGCAGCGAAAATGCCGGCTACTTAATCCTGCCTACTAATCAAGAATTGAGCCACGCGGAAATCTTCAACCGGGTGAAGAAACTGAAATAGGAAGGGGAAGAGTGGGTGGTGGGCGGTGGGCAGTGGATGGTGGGATATTTCTTGCTTATTGAATCTCAGAAAAAGAATGTCGTGGAAAGAAATCAGAGCCGGGGCGTGTCGCCCCGGTATTTCCGGGCCGACACGGCCCGGCTCCGATGAAAAAATGCGACATTAATTAAATTATCTTAACAATCAATAGCCGCGAGCGGGCACCAACGGGCACCGATGCACAGCATTGGTCGGTCGGTCGGGGGAGCGGTAAAATTATGGATACTAGTCGGCGAGTAGACATAGAATGACTGGGGGATTTGGGCAATGTGTTTTTTCCTCGGTTTTCGTTTCGCCCTTGGACAAATCGTCCGTATTTGCTAAAAAGTGCCCTTTAGTGGGACCGGCGGTGGGAGCCATGGTCACCATCGCATAGCGTTTATAACTGGTTAGGGCCACCGGTCGCGAACATGCTACGCATGATACCCGCCCGGCTATTGGGTCTCAAAAAAAGAATGTTTCATGAAAAGTCAGAGCCGGGGCGTGTCGCCCCGGTAATTCCGGGCCGACACGGCCCGGCTCTGATGGGAAAACGCGACATTTATTGCATGATCGTCTATAAACCGATGCCAAGGATTTTGGGCGTGACCTTTCAGTTGCCACGGATGGATGACGCAACATGAATTTCTTCAAAGTCATACGGATGGCGATCCACTATCGCTGGACATTTTTCTGCTCGATCGTCTGTGCATTGATTGTAGCGGCGTTTTGGGGTTGTAATATCAGCGCGGTTTATCCAATCGTGGAGGTGACATTCCAATCGGAATCGCCGCAGAAGTGGATCAATCGGCAAATCGCAGAAACGCAAAAAACGGCCGCCGAGAAAACGGCCGAGATCGCCGCTCTTGAAAAGGAATTGCCCGGGGCTGCGCCCGATCGCCAACAAGTGATCAATCGCCAGATCGATCTTGCCCAGACGCGCTTGGAGGCGGAAGAAAAGGCTCAATCTCATTACGTCCGGCTCAAGCCCTACATCGACAAGTATCTGCCCGAGAAGCCTTTCAAATTCATGGCGGTGATTATCGGGCTGTTTCTGGTGGGCACGGTTCTAAAAGACGTGTTCTTGGTCACCAACAGCATACTAGTGGCTCGGATGGCCCAATTTGCCGCCTTTGATTTGCGCAAGCTTTTTTATCGCCGCACGTTGCGCTTGGATTTGGCCACATTTAACGACGAAGGCACATCGGATTTGCTCTCGCGTTTTACCAACGACATGAACCAGGTGTCTTCGGGAGTGGAAACGCTTTTCGGAAAATCCATAGTGGAACCGCTAAAAATGGCGGCATGTTTGATAGGCGCGGCTTGGATTTCCTGGAAGCTTTTGATCGTATCGATGCTGATCGCGCCCGTGGCGGGTTATACCGTGCGCTGGCTGGCCAGATCGCTGAAGCGGGCGAATCGCCGGGCGATGGAAGAAATGGCCACAATCTATACCACGCTGGAAGAAACCTTCCGCAACATAAAAATCGTAAAGGCCTTTACCAACGAACGCCAAGAGCGGCGACGCTATCATAAAAACAGCAAGAATTATTTCAAAAAGGCCATGAAAATCGCCGGGTACGACGCCCTGGTGCATCCCATAACCGAAGTGCTGGGAATGGTCACCTTTTGCATTGTGATGTTGGCCGGGGCGTGGCTTGTATTTACCCAGAATACGCATTTGTTGGGCATCCGCATGAGCGATCGGCCCATAAGCACCGGTTACATGTTGCTGTTCTACAGTCTTTTGGCGGGCATGGCCGATCCGATGAGAAAGCTGTCCGACGTTTTCAACCGCCTGCAAGCCGCCTGCGCGGCCTGCGACCGAATCTTCGCCCGGCTGGAACGCGAGCCCGTGGTGCGGGATCCAGAGCGCCCGGTGTCGATCGCCAGGCACCATCGCAACCTGGAGTTTATAGGAGTGGATTTCGCATATACCCCCGGGAAAAACGTGCTGAAAAAGGTGAATCTGAATGTGGGCTTCGGCGAAACCATTGCCATCGTCGGCCCGAACGGCTGCGGAAAAACCACGCTTGCACATTTGATACCCAGATTCGCCGATCCCACTGCCGGCGAAATCCGCCTGGACGGCGTGCGATTGACCGATATGCGGTTAAAAGATTTGCGCGGACAGATCGGGCTTGTGACCCAGGAAACGGCCCTGTTCGACGACACAATCTTCAATAACATCCGTTACGGCATGCCCGATGCCTCGCGCGAACAGGTGATCGAAGCCGCCAAACAGGCCCACGCACACAGGTTCATCGAAAATGAACTTCCGCAAGGCTACGAAACTCTGGCCGGCACGCTGGGCAACAGGCTTTCGGGCGGGCAGCGGCAGCGGATCGCACTTGCCCGGGCCATACTCCGCGATCCGCCGATTCTGATTCTTGATGAGGCCACCAGCCAGGTTGACCTGGAAAGCGAACAGGCCATTCAAAAGGTGCTGGAAAAGTTCATCCTCAATCGCACAGTCATAATCATTACCCATCGGCTGGCAATTCTGGCACTGGCCAATAGGATTGTGGTCGTCGAGGACGGGCGGATAGTAGACATCGGCAAGCACGAAGAGCTGTTAGCAAAATCGGGCCTTTACCGCCGGTTGTATCAGATTCACTTCGACGATTTGCGACAGACGGCGTAATTAAGAGCCATCGGCCTTCGGCTTTCAGATAAGTCCATAACCTTTGGTCTGCGGTGTCTGCTTCCCGGTCATTGAATTCGGCATTAACCTGAATTGTACTTGTTTGATTTTTTTGGCATGTTTTTTGCACTTAATATTTTATCAAGAAACCAATAATTAGTCTTACAACAATCAACTAATGGGAACTGAGCGGGGCCGGAACAGAGAAGAAGCCTGCGAAAGTTCCTTTTGAAAAGCTGACGTGTAAGACAAACGCGATTGGAAATCCCGGATAAGTATCCCCTTTTAGGAACAGAGAAGCAAAGGCATCGTTGCTATCGGAGGCGAGTAGCTTCCGAAAACTGAAGGCGAGTTGAGGATTGTCGCCCGAGTGATCCTCAACTCGCCTGTTTTATTTTGATACAGTTTTTTGAGACAAATGTAGCAAAATAAGACAGTTATCGGCTCTGTCCTAGGAGTGTGTTGCTGGAACAAACCCAGCAATAAAAAATGGCCTTTGTTATTGAATCATCCACAGCGCAAGGGAATCTTTGTCTTTTATAAAGATTCTATTGCCCGCGATTATGGGATGGGCGTAGATCGGGGTGTCGGAGACCTTGTAGCGGGCCAATTCCTCGAATTGCTTGTCGCTGGGTTTGAAGACGATCAGGCCGGTTTTTTCGGGGAGGGTAAAAAGAACCGGGCCGGCGTCGACAATACCGCCGAATCGGCCGATATTGTCGGATGCGGTCCAGGCCTCTTTTCCGTCCGCGGCGTTCAGGCAGAACATTTTCCCCTTATCGGAGATGCAGTAGAGCAGGCCGTCTTTAAGCACGGGGGTATTAAATTGTGGGGCGGGTGGAGCGCTCCAAAGCTCATGGGGTTTAAATTCGTCGCCCTGTTTTTCGATCTTTACGGCCTTGGTGCCCCGGTCCGACCCCGACCCGGTGTAGATCACTGTTTGGCCATCGATGATGGGAGTGGCGATGTTGTAGGCCATTCCTTTGGGTTCGAAGGGGATTTGCCAGAGTAGTTTTCCATCGGCCAGGGCCAGGCCGACCAGGCTTTTATCGGTCAATGTCACGACCTGTTTCACACCGTCGGCGGTCATGATTACGGGCGAGGCATACTGGGGTCCTTCGCCGGCCAATTTCCACTTCAGGTCGCCGGTGTTTAGATCGAAGGCCATGATGGCGCCTTCGCTTTTTCCGCCGAGTTGGGCAATGCACATTCCATCGACGATCATCGGCGACGAGCCGGTATAGAACTGGGGCACGACATTCGGGTACTCGTCTTTTTGCCACACTCGTTTGCCGCTGGCCACGTCCACGCAGGAGAGAACCCCGTCGACGCCGATGGTAACGACTTTTCCCTGGGCCACCGCGGGCGAACTTCTGGGGCCCGGATGAGCGGAGGCGGATGGTCCGGATATGGCTTTGGCGGCGTATTTGTATCGCCATTCTTGGCTTCCGTCGGAGGCATACAGACATAGAAGGACCTCGTCGTCGCCTTGGCGGACAAAAACATAGAGTTTGTCGCCGACCAGGGCCGGGGTCGAATCGCCCATGCCCACGGTTTGTTTCCATTTCTGTGTAAGATCCTTGGGCCAGGCAGCCGGGGCGGTAAAGCCGCTCACTTTTCCATCTCGATTTTGACCACGCCATTGAGGCCAATCCTGCGCGTAGAGGCAGCTTGCGCCGATCAGAACCACACAGCCGGCAATAACGCCGATCAATCGATTTACGTTTTTCATGGCAACTCCAATTCTGTTCGTGTTGATGAAAAAACTGAACCCAGCCGCACCCGCGGCATGGCAGTAGTGTATCTCATCGGACTCATCTTTTCCAGACTCCCAGGGAAGCAGACTGGAAAAGGTAATCATTATATTATTTCGCGGGAATTATTGGGCCAAGGGGAAAATCGGGGGATGTCAAATCAGGTGCGACGGTTCACAAAGCAGCTTAAAAAAGCTTGCCGACGATTTATCACTCACAAAAGCAATTTCGCGTGGCAAAACGAGACGCTGGAACATGGAATGTCTCTGCCGTCCGCGTGAATAATTATCAAGGCAGGCGACAAATTGCTTTCTGCCGCCAAGCCCCCTTTATAGGTCGATATTCCGTCGCCGCAACCCTCTGTCATAACCCGGTTGGGGCCAAATGATCGACTTGCGAACCCATCTATAGAGTGTTTTACACTTTTTCTGCAGTATACAGCAGTGGGGTACTTGACATAATCCTCATATAAGCTATGAATAATGTTTAACTATTCTCTCTCATACATATATATGAGGCAGCGTTCGCATCCAGACGATTAACGGCTCGCTGTTGAGGACCGTGCTCCTCCTGGATGCATTCTGATGGCTCGCATGTTGCGGGCCAAGGCTATCGTGTGTCGGCCAGGCGGAATGAATTTCGCCCAGCGCAGCGCGTATGGCGGCAGTTGCGTGGTGTAACCCAGGAGTTCGGCCCTCTGGGACGCCCAGGCTGTTGCCCGGAAAAACGTAACAAGCAAGCCGAAAACCAGGGAGTAAGACAATGCGTAACCGAATCATATTTCTCGCGGTCGCCATGACCTTGCTGTTCGCGCTACCCAGCAGGGCGGGCACCATAACCTTTGGGCCATACCCCGACTTCGCGGGCTACGTGACCCAGACGAGTTCCTTTACATTGCCCACCGTATTCTACGAGAACATCCACATTCCGTTCGATGGAAACATTACTATCGGCATAACGGATCATGTCACTGTAAGAGTGACAACGCTGGTGCCGGTTTACGTGCCGTCGTACGTGCGTATCAAGATCCTCGGCGATCCTGAAATCGTCGACCCGCTGTCGTTCTTCGACATTTATGCCCAGGACCTGGACCCGGAAGATCCCGGCACCACTCTGACCGGCTTCAATGCAACAAATCCAGAACTCATACCGCTCAGTGCCGAGACGTTCATCGGGGTGTCGGGAATGCAATACCCCGCGCCGGTGCAAACGGTGCTCGTTGGAGACCTGGCAGGGTTATTGCCCGATTTTGATCTGTCAGCTTTCTCAGGGGCAAATCCCAACTCGATCGTCTACTTGGCGGGACCTGGGAATATTCCTTTAGCGGACGTCCCTGAACCAGCTACACTAATCCTGCTCTGTTGCGCCCTGTTTGGATTTGGTGGATTTGCAGTAGTTAAACGACGGAGGTAAGGCAAACCAAAATAATCTTTGCAACTGCAAAAGTTGGCACTGTAGGGCGTAAAAGATTATTAAGAAGTGAAACAGACGGGCCATCGGCAAGGGATGGCCCGTTCTGTTCCATCGGATTTATGCCGCCGAGAAGAGGCGTCTAGCGTACTGTCTCTATTCTTCAAAGCCCTGGGATGAAAAGTCCTGCGGAGCGATGCCGGGTATCGCACATAAAATATAGATATTCGATGTCCGGCCTACAGGCTTATTTTCCTCACGGCCGGGCATAATATTGATCGATGGGCGAGATTTCAGGAAAACATCACTATACTGGAATTCATTTTTGTCTTTTTTCCCCAAATTAATTGATTAGTAACTAAATCCATAACATCATATTAAATAAGCACTTACAATCATATATTTAATTCCATGAAAAAAATTTAGGAGGGCTGTTGACGGAAGTCGAGGATAGGGTAAAATCATAAGTCTCTCAAGAAGCGATTGCTACGGTAATTGCGAAAGGGAAAAATATCTACTGCTCTTTGACAATTTGGTAGTGATCAACCTCAATTCTGAAAACTTCAGCCGGTTGAAGACCGGAGAGAAGTAAGAGAAATCCGACCTTATTGATTATAGGTCGGTCTTGGATTTGAACACCTTCTTAAGTTCAAAAACCGCTTGAGCGAGACGCGGGAAACCGTGTTTTTAACGAGCGGCTTAAGAATAAAATTAACTGAAGGGTTTGATCCTGGCTCAGAATGAACGTTGGCGGCGTGGATTAGGCATGCAAGTCGCGCGATATCCGTAGCAATACGGTGAAAGCGGCGAAAGGGAGAGTAATGCATGGATATCTACC